>JBNMGK010000293.1:0-3812 GCA_050872205.1 Enterocloster sp. | reverse complement strand
ACCTTTACCAGCTGATGAACACCATTTTCCACGCCATTTGGCAGAGCAATGCCAAGAATCTTTTTAAGCATTCCCCTATCCCATGCAAAGATATCTTCCAGATGATATCCGATCGAATTTTTCTTTTCAAAGCAATACAGGGTAACAGCCACCGCTGAAATAAACCGGGAAACCAGTGAAGGATACGCCACGCCTGCTGCTCCCATATGAAAAGCAAACACACATACGCAGTTTCCCAACACATTGATCACATTTGCCGCAATAGAGACATTCATAGTAACATTCGTTTTTCCAATGCTGCGGCACAGAGCGGCACCTGCATCATAAACAGCAAGAAAAGGAAGAGACAGCGTTGTGATCCAGAGATATGTATCGCAGGCTGTCATAACATCCTCTTCTATTTTACCAAACAACAGCCTTAAAAGCTGTGTATGAAACACAAGAATAAGTACCGCCATGACCGCGGAAATCATAGCAGAGATCATAAGCAACTGTCCTGAAGAACGGGATGCCTTTTTTTCCTTTTTACTGCCAATATACTGGCTGATGATCACAGCGCCGCCAGATGATAATGCCGTAAACAAAAAGATCAGTACTGTATTAAAAGATGTGACCAGGGACACTCCGGAAACATCTGCCTCACTTGAAAAGCTGACTACAAAGGTATCTGCGATACCGACAAACATTAGCAGAAACTGCTCAATAAAAAGAGGAATAATCAAATTTCTTAAATCTTTATTGGTAAACATGACGCACCTCGTATTTCTTTGTAAACACATCCTTACATGTTTCCAACATATGCTGTACTTTTTCCATATCCCAGTCACAAAATTTTGTTGCGATCATAGATGCGATCCCATGGGCATGCATCCATAGATGATCGTGGAGAATATCTGCCTCCTCATGGCTGATATGATACGTATCCATAAATTCCTCTATAGACTGCTCGATCATAGGCAGGATAATGCTCTTGATCTCTGAAAATGCGTTGGCCCGCATAAACAGGAAGCAAAACAGATGATGCTCTTCTTTTGCAAAATCAATGTATCTTCTGTCATAAAGACGTACCGGTCCATCTTCTTTCCCGTTTTTCATATAATGTTCAAATTCTCTCACTGCCAGTGGGATCAACTGTTCCCGTAACGCATCCATTCCAGAAAATGACAGATAAACTGGCTGTGTGGAACAGTTCAATTTGCTGGCAAGTTGTTTAATGGTAATCGCCTCATAGCCCTGCTCCTTCAATATTTCCAGCGCTGCCTTCATGATCATGTCCTGAGTGACCTTCTTTTTTGCTGGCATAGACCATACACTTCCTTTATAAAATAAATTAGTTTATTGATAAACATATTTATTTTATTCTTATCCCTGTTTAATGTCAAGAGCAGGGATTAAAAAAAGCTGCCGCAAAACAGGGGGAATTTTCCCATTTCACAGCAGTCTCTTCTTTCAATAGCGTGCTTTTCTTTAAAGGGCAGTCCCCTTCTTCGGAACAAAGAATTTATTCATATCTGTACGTTCCAGTTCTAGCAGCGCGATCTTCTTTTCAATCCCCCCGGCATATCCCGTAAGACTGCCATTAGTCCCTACAACACGATGACAGGGGATGATAATGGAGACTTCATTATGTCCTACTGCTCCGCCTACAGCCTGCGCAGACATATGAGACGCACCCTGCATCTTGGTCAGTTTTTTCGCAATCTCTCCATATGTCATAGTCTGTCCATAAGGGATCTGCAGCAAGATCTGCCATACAGCCTGACGAAACGGTGAACCTGCAGGATGAAGCGCAGGAGTAAAATCCGGCTCTTTCCCGGAAAAATATATATCCAGCCATTTTTTTGCCTGGATCAAAACAGGTATCTCCTGTGAAATATTTTCTTTTGGAAGCGTATTTGCAAAATACTTTTGTCCCTCAAACCATAAACCAGTCAGTCCAGCCTCATCTGCCGCCAGTAAAATATTTCCCAGTGGGGACGGATATGTACATGTATAGATCATATTTACTGCTTCCTTTCCGTTGAAATCTTAGCGCTTATTAGACATTTGCGCTTACACAGACTCTTTTAGACTTATTATACCTCATTTTCCTTTATCCGTCTACGGTTTTATCGAATGTATGTTCGTTTTTCTTTTATCTTAAACTTTCCAGCTGACTCTTTTTGATCCTTTTTAAAAGCACATATCCTACTACACATGCTATAAATTCTGTTATAGGGAATGCCCACCAGATCAGTGAAACTCCCAACTGACCATTTCTCACAAAAGCAGAGAAAATCCCGGCTAAAGGTAATATGATCACCAGCTGTCTGAGCAGAGAGATCACAAGAGACTGGATCCCGCCGTCTAATGCCTGATAAATTCCCTGATATGCTACATTAATGCCTGCGAAAATAAAACTGACAGAAATAACTCTCATGGCATCTATAAAATACTCTCTGGACTGTCCGGCATTAAATAAGGCTGCAAAAGTTCCCGGAAATATTTCTGTAATAGCTACACCGGCGATCATCAGTATCACCGTATAAAACAGTCCATATCTGATTCCATCCTGTATCCTCTTTTTGCTGTTCATTCCATAGGCAAACGCAATGATCGGTGTAATGGCATCTCTCAGTCCAAATGCAAGAAATAATACAAACTGCTGTACCTTGTAAAAAAGCCCATAGGCCGTCTGTGCTGAAGGATTAAATTTCAGGATCAGGTTCATTGCATACACCATAATGGACATAAGCGCCTGCGCAATGATCGCCGGAAGTCCGATTGTATAGATCTTTTTTATGATTCTGACATCCGGCTTCATGTATTTTACACCATGTTCAAATTCCTTATTAAATCTTATATGGAATATAAATAATAATATTGCTGATGCCACCTGACCGATCACCGTCGCATAGGCAGCTCCTGCTACTCCCATTTCCGGCACCGGCCCTATACCATAGATCATAACAGGGTCAAGAATTATATTTACCGCAGCTCCCACAACCTGACCAATGGTAGAATAAAGAGAACGTCCTGTTGCCTGCAGCAGCTTTTCAAATAAAGAAAAGAAGATGATCCCAAAAGAAACCACACAGCATATCCTTAAATAGCCTGTTCCCATAGCAAACACCCGGGGATCTGTTGTCTGTGACGCAATATATGTCTTTACACCAAAAATGCCAAATAACAGACATGCAATATAAATGATCACTCCAAGAAACAGGCTGTTTCCAGCTACTTTTGCCGCCTCTTTCCTGTTTCCCTGTCCCAATATCCTTGCAAGGAGTGCATTGGTCCCTACTCCTGTTCCGATCCCCACTGCCACCATAAGCATCTGGACCGGGAATACCAGAGTCAGCGCATTTAACGCTGCTTCACTGCCTTCCCTCATGTTTCCAACAAAAGCACTGTCTACAATGTTGTAAACTGCCTGCAATGCCATAGACAGGATCATGGGGAGCCCCATCTGCACCATGAGCCTGTTTACCGGCATTTCCTTCATTTTGCTGTTTTCAGCCATTTTCAATAAATCCTCCTTTTTCGCACAAAAAAAAGTATGCACCTATCCCGTAAGCTGGACTTACGCTGATAAGCTACACACTTTTTAATGGCATTATAAAATTTTAAAATAAAAACGAGCAGCAAAACTGGATTTACGCTTGTTTGCTACTCGTTCGGAAATTATTATATTTCTCAATTTAAAAAATGTCAAAGGAAAAAATCATTTTTTATTTCCATTATGAACTATTTATGATAATGTATCATCCCAACGCCACATCCAACACCATCATCAGCGCAAATCCGATTGCAAATCCAATGGTACCAATATT
>JBNMGK010000393.1:0-2481 GCA_050872205.1 Enterocloster sp. | reverse complement strand
GCAGTAAAGGTTGCTCAGCTTATATCCCAGCTGGACGGAACCAATTATTTCCTTACAGGGGGACTTTGTGAAGATAAGTATATGATCAGCCGGCTGAGCCATGCCTTAAAAGCACCAGTGGAAAGTATGCCTTTAGCCCGCTATGCAGGTGCCATCGGGGCGGCACTGTTGTCAGGAGAGTAGCGAATGTATAGAAGATAAATAACAGGAGGGATTACAATATGGATCTGCCAAAGACATTTGATGAGTTTGTAGATGCGAGAAAACAGGGATTTATAAGAGCAAAGGAATTTAAGGATAATGGAGGAAAACTGGCTGGATGTCTTTGTTCCTACACGCCACAGGAATTGTTAGATGCAGCAGGAGTAGCCACGGTAGGTCTCTGTGGCACCAGCAATGAGACTATACCGGATGCAGAAAAAGTTCTTCCAAAGAATCTTTGTCCGCTGATCAAAAGTACCTATGGCTTTGCTTATTCTGAAAAATGTCCTTATACTTATTTTTCGGATATTATCATCGGAGAGACTACCTGTGATGGAAAAAAGAAGATGTATGAGCTGTTAAATGAGATCAAAGAGACTTATGTACTTCAGCTTCCCCAGAGCCAGGAACGGCCATATGCAAAGGATATCTGGTATGAGGAAGTAAAGCTGTTAAAAGAAAAGTTAGAAGAGAAATTTAACTGCACCATTACAGAAGAGGGCCTGCGAAAGGCAGCTCATGTGCGGAATGAACTGCGAAAAGCCCAGCTGGATATGTATCAGCTTCAGAAGCTGGTCCCTCCGGCTATGAAGGGAACGGAAATGATGATCGCTCTTCAGCAGGGAACCTTTACCTTTGACGTTTATCAGCAGATCGATAATATCCGTAAACGGGTAACAGAGGCAAAGAAGGCATATGAAGAAGGAAAACGTCCTGTATCTGTATCAGCAAAAAGGATACTCCTTACAGGCTGTCCAACTGGCGGTGTGATCCAGAAGGTTGGAACTGTGATCGAAAATAATGGCGGTGTGATCGTCTGTCTGGATGACTGTTCCGGTGAACGTACCAACCGCCTGTTAGTAGATGAAAATGCACCGGATATCCTGCGGGCTATTTCTGACCGTTATCTGTCCATTAACTGCTCTGTAATGACTTCAAATAATGGCCGTCTGGAGAATACTGCCCAGATGATCAAAGATTACCAGGTGGACGGAGTGGTGGAGATCGTTCTTCAGGCTTGTCATACCTTTAACGTAGAATCCTTTAAAATGGGACGTATGGCAGAAGAAATGGGTGTTCCTTATATGAAACTGGAAACAGATTATTCCACTGCAGACAGCGGACAGATCGAAACACGTATTGCAGCGTTTATAGAGATGTTATAGATCGGTGGACACAAAAAAGGCTCCTTGTACATATTCTATAGTAACAAAAGAAAACAAGCACCTGTTTTTTTACGGAAATGGAAGATAGAAAAATGTGGAATCAGAAAGGAGCCGGAATATGTGTTTTGATGATCTTGATGGAAGAAATGAGTTTGGAAGAGGTCCTGGATGCTTCGGGCCGGATGGGGGCAGAAGTGGAAACTGCGGACCTGGAAATGGAAGACCTGGCTGCTGCTGTGGAGGAAGACCAGGTCCTATGGGACCTCCAGGCCCCCGGGGACCACAGGGATTTCCCGGATATCCGGGACCACAGGGGGAAACGGGAGCAACGGGACCACAGGGACCACAAGGCCCCATAGGTGAAACCGGGGCAACTGGACCTCAGGGTGCAACTGGTCCACAGGGCCCAGAAGGTCCAAGAGGGGAAACAGGCCCTCAGGGCCCGGCTGGTCCGGCGGGAACTGTCACATCGGCAGCTGCAGTTGCCGATGCTGCCAGCACAGAAGATGTTGTGACCCAGTTTAACCTCCTTCTTAACAGCCTGCGGGAAGCAGGACTTCTGGCAACCGAATAAACCTATATTTTAAGGACCGCCGACCGCTCTGGTATGGCGGTCTTTAAATGCAACATACTTGAAGCAAAAGAAAATTCGTGTTATAGTACTTTCAGTGCAAAAACAGGCTATTTAACAGCCTGTGTGATCATTTCAAAAGCAGAAAGGTGTTATAACAAACATGGAAATAAACGTAGAAAAACTGAATGAGCTTCCAGAGGGAAGTTATCAGTTGATCGATATGAGAAGCGACCGGGATTTTGAGTACGGAACCATTCCCGGAGCCATTCACATTTTACAGGAAAATCTGAAGGAAAATCCACAGATCATAAAAGCAAAAAAAGTAATCTTATTCTGTGCCCACGGAACCAACAGCATAGAAGCAGCAGAAGAACTGGAAGCAGATGGATACCGCGCTTACAGCCTGGAAGGCGGTTACATTGCATGGCTGCGGGAAGAGATGCGCAGACAGGAAGCCGAAGATATTAAAAACCAGTTAGAACAGAGTATTCGAAAGAAATTCCGCAAAACCATTTGGTCTCCATTTACAAAGGCAGTGAG
>JBNMGK010000173.1:0-5747 GCA_050872205.1 Enterocloster sp. | reverse complement strand
TGAACTTGCCAGAAAACAGGCCATGAAGATGTTTGAGATCATCGTCAAGAAGGAAGGACTTACGTTCCTTGGCTGGAGAGACGTTCCTACTGCTCCGGAAGTATTAGGCAAAAAGGCAGTAGATGTTATGCCGTACATTGTTCAGGGCTTTGTTGCAAAGCCTGCCAATGTAAAGAAAGGTCTGGACTTTGACAGAAAGCTGTATGTAGTCCGCCGTGTATTTGAACAGAGTAATGAAGATACCTATGTAGTATCCTTAAGCAGCAGAACCATTGTATACAAAGGTATGTTTCTGGTAGGCGAGCTGCGTCTGTTCTTTTCAGACCTTCAGGATAAGGATTATGAATCTGCCATTGCCATTGTACATTCCCGTTTCAGTACCAATACCAATCCAAGCTGGATGAGAGCTCATCCTTACCGTTTTATCGTTCACAACGGCGAGATCAATACCATCCGCGGCAACGTGGATAAGATGGTAGCCCGTGAAGAGAACATGGAATCAGAGTACTTTAAGTACGATATGCACAAAGTCCTTCCTATTATTAATCAGGAAGGTTCTGACTCTGCCATGTTAGACAATGCACTGGAATTTATGGTTATGAGCGGTATGGATCTTCCGTTGGCTGTTATGGTAACTATTCCAGAGCCATGGGAGCATGACAAGTACATGGATTCCGAGATCAAGGATTTCTACCGTTACTATGCAACTATGATGGAGCCATGGGACGGACCTGCATCTATCCTGTTTACAGATGGTGATATAGTTGGTGCAGTCCTTGACCGAAATGGTCTGCGTCCTTCCCGTTATTATATTACAGATGACGGTTACATGATCCTTTCTTCTGAGGTTGGTGCCATTGATATTGACCAGACAAAGATCGTGAAAAAAGATCGTCTTCGTCCTGGAAAAATGCTTCTGGTAGATACAGTAGAAGGCAAGATGATCAGCGATGAAGAACTGAAGCTGCGTTATGCAGAAAAGAATCCTTATGGTGAGTGGCTGGATTCCAATCTTGTTGAATTAAGTGATCTGAAGGTGCCTAACCAGGCTGCGCCTACACTTACAAAAGAAGAACGTCTCCGCTTACAGAAGACCTATGGATATACATATGAACAGTATCGTACCATGATCCTTCCGATGGCATTAAACGGGGCAGAAGCAGTATCTGCTATGGGTGTTGACTCACCGTTAGCAGTGCTTTCCAAAAAGCATCAGCCATTATTTAACTACTTTAAGCAGCTGTTTGCACAGGTTACCAACCCGCCTATTGATGCTATCCGTGAGGAGATCGTTACCTCTACTACTGTATATGTAGGTGAAGAGGGCAATATCCTGGAAGAGGCACCGGAAAACTGCAAGATCCTGCGTGTGGAAAACCCCATCCTTACAGAGACAGATCTGTTAAAGATCAAAAATATGAAAAAACCTGGCTTTAAGGTAGAAGTGATCCCTATTACTTATTATAAGAACACTTCCCTTGAAAAGGCCATTGACCGTCTGTTCTTAGAGGTAGACCGGGCACATAAGGATGGTGCCAATATCATTATCCTTTCTGACCGTGATATTGATGAAAACCATGTGCCAATCCCGTCCTTACTGGCAGTATCTGCCCTTCAGCAGTACCTGGTACGTACCAAAAAGCGTACAAGTGTAGCTCTGATCTTAGAGAGCGGTGAGCCAAGAGAGGTTCATCATTTTGCTACATTGTTAGGTTATGGCGCCTGTGCCATCAACCCATATCTGGCTCATGAGTCCATTCATTACCTTATTGAAACAGGTATGTTAAATAAAGATTATTATGCAGCAGTAAAGGACTATGATCTGGCAGTGCTTCACGGCATTGTAAAGATCGCTTCCAAGATGGGTATTTCCACCATTCAGTCTTATCAGGGATCCCAGATCTTTGAGGCTATTGGTATTTCCAAGGAAGTAGTTGATAAGTACTTTACTGATACAGTAAGCCGTGTTGGCGGTGTTACTTTAAAGGATATTGAAAATGATGTGGATGTGCTTCATTCTGCAGCCTTTGATCCGCTGGGACTGGATGTGGATCTCACATTAGACAGTGTAGGAAGCCATAAGTCACGTTCCGGACAGGAAGAGCATTTATATAATCCTCTTACCATTCACCTGCTTCAGGAGGCAACCAGAAAAGGCGATTACAATATTTTCAAGCAGTATACAGATACACTTGATAATGAAGGAAAGACCTATCATCTGAGAAATCTTATGGACTTTAACTATCCGGAGGATGGTGGCATTCCGCTGGATCAGGTAGAAAGTGTAGATTCCATTGTACGCCGCTTCAAGACAGGTGCTATGTCTTATGGTTCTATTTCACAGGAAGCACATGAGACACTGGCAATTGCCATGAATCGTATCCATGGTAAGTCAAATACAGGTGAAGGTGGTGAAAGCCTGGAGCGTCTGGTACCGGGACCTTCTGACAATAACCGCTGTTCTGCTATTAAGCAGGTGGCTTCCGGTCGATTTGGTGTTACCAGCCGCTATCTGGTAAGCGCCCAGGAGATCCAGATCAAGATGGCTCAGGGAGCAAAGCCTGGTGAAGGTGGACAGCTTCCTGGAAAGAAAGTATATCCATGGATCGCAAAGACCAGACATTCAACTACTGGTGTAAGCCTGATCTCCCCGCCGCCTCATCACGATATTTACTCCATCGAGGACCTGGCACAGCTGATCTATGATTTAAAGAACTCTAATACAAGAGCCAGAATCTCTGTAAAGTTGGTTTCTGAGGCTGGTGTTGGTACTGTTGCTGCAGGTGTTGCAAAGGCAGGCGCCCAGGTCATCCTGATCTCATCCTATGATGGCGGTACTGGTGCAGCTCCAAGAAACTCTATTTACAATGCAGGTCTTCCGTGGGAGCTTGGTGTTGCAGAGGCACATCAGTCCCTGATCATGAACGGACTCCGTGACAGAGTAGTACTGGAAACAGATGGTAAGTTAATGACTGGCCGTGACGTTGCCATTGCATGTATGTTAGGTGCAGAAGAATTCGGTTTTGCAACAGCTCCTCTTGTAACCATGGGCTGCGTTATGATGCGTGTGTGCAACCTGGATACCTGTCCAATGGGTATTGCAACCCAGAATCCGGAGCTTCGCAAGCGTTTCAAAGGCAAACCGGAGTATGTTGTAAACTTTATGAAGTTTATTGCAGAAGAACTTCGTGAATATATGGCAAAACTGGGCGTACGTACAGTGGATGAGCTGGTAGGACGTACAGACCTGTTAAAGAGAAAAGATGATATTGCATACAGCCGCGCCAAGGAAGTAGACTTAAGCCGTATCTTAGATAACCCATATGAAGGCGTAAAGCTGGCTGGCTATAATGCAAAAGAGGTTTACGACTTTAAGCTGGAAGAGACCGTAGACGAAAGCATTTTATTAAAGAAGTTAAAGAGTGCTTTAAATAATGGTCAGAAGAAGAGCATCCAGTTAGATGTAAGCAATGTAAACCGTACCTTAGGTACCATCTTCGGTTCTGAGATCACCAGAAAGTATCCGGAAGGTCTGCCAGAAGATACCTTTACCATCAGCTGTAACGGCAGCGGTGGTCAGAGCTTCGGTGCATTTATCCCTAAGGGCCTGACTCTGGAGCTGACCGGTGATTCCAATGATTACTTTGGAAAAGGCTTATCCGGCGGCAAACTGATCGTTTATCCGCCTCAGGGTGTACAGTTTAAGGCAGAGGACAACATTATAATAGGAAACGTTGCACTTTATGGTGCTACCAGCGGTAAGGCATTTATCAATGGTATTGCCGGTGAGCGCTTCTGTGTCCGCAACTCCGGTGCTACTGCAGTAGTAGAAGGAGTAGGCGATCATGGCTGTGAATACATGACCGGTGGCTGCGTGGTAGTCCTTGGACCTACAGGAAAGAACTTTGCAGCTGGTATGAGCGGCGGTATTGCCTATGTATTAGATGAAGATAGAAGCTTTTATAAGCGTTTGAATAAGGAACTGGTTTCCTTTGAAGATGTCTCCAATAAATATGATGTATTAGAGCTGAAGGGCCTGATCCAGGAGCATGTGGCATACACCAACTCCGAAAAGGGCAAACGTATCTTAGACCATTTCAGCGAGTATCTGCCTAAGTTTAAGAAGATCGTACCTCACGACTACCGCCGCATGATGAATGCCATTGTGCAGATGGAAGAAAAAGGCTTAAACAGTGAGCAGGCACAGATCGAAGCATTTTATGCAAACATCAGAGGTTAAGGAGGCGCTGAAAAATGGGAAAGATTACAGGATTCTTAGAATATGAACGTGAAAATGGAAAGGCGCTTCCACCAAAGGAGCGTATTAAAAACTGGAATGAATTCCACATTCCGCTAAGCGAAGAGGAGCAGAGATTACAGGGTGCACGCTGCATGGACTGCGGCGTTCCCTTCTGCCAGTCCGGCATGATGATGTGCGGTATGGTAAGCGGCTGCCCTTTAAATAACCTGATCCCGGAGTGGAATGACCTTGTATACACAGGAAACTGGCAGCAGGCATTTAACCGCTTAAAGAAGACCAACTGTTTCCCGGAGTTTACCTCCCGAGTATGCCCGGCACCATGTGAAGCTGCATGTACCTGCGGTTTAAACGGTGATCCGGTATCTATTAAGGAAAATGAGCATGCCATTATTGAAAAGGCATACGAAGAAGGCTATGCAAAGGTAAAACCACCTACTGTGCGTACTGGTAAGAAGGTAGCTGTCATCGGTTCCGGTCCTTCCGGACTGGCAGCAGCAGACCAGTTAAATAAGAGAGGACACAGCGTAACTGTATTTGAGCGCAGTGACCGTGTAGGCGGCCTGTTAATGTATGGCATCCCGAATATGAAGCTGGAGAAATGGGTCATTGACCGCAAGGTAAATATAATGAAGGAAGAAGGAGTTACCTTTGTTACCAATGCAGATGTAGGCAGAAATTATAAGGCAGCAAAGATCCTTCGTGATTTTGACAGCATTATCCTTGCATGCGGCGCTTCTAATCCGAGAAATATTGATGTTCCAGGAAGAGATGCAGCCGGCATCTACTTTGCAGTAGACTTTTTAAAGGCAAACACAAAGAGTCTTCTGGATTCTAATTTAGAGGATGGAAATTATATCTCTGCCAAAGACAAACACGTAATTGTTATCGGAGGCGGTGATACAGGAAATGACTGTGTGGGAACTTCTATCCGTCAGGGCTGCGCTTCTGTAACCCAGTTAGAGATGATGCCAAAGCCGCCTGTAAAGAGAACAGAGAATAATACATGGCCTGAGTGGCCAAGGATCTTAAAGACTGACTACGGTCAGGAAGAGGCCATCAGTGTATTTGGTTCTGATCCACGTATTTACCAGACGACTGTAAAAGAGTTTGTAAAGGACGGAGAGGGAAAGCTTTGCAAGGTGATCTTAGTCAGCCTTACGCCACAGAAAAATCCGGAAACAGGCCGTACCATGATGGTGCCGGTAGAAGGCAGTGAAAAAGAAGTACCTGCAGATCTGGTACTGATCGCAGCTGGTTTCTTAGGCTGTCAGGACTATGTAGCTGACGCCTTTGGCGTAGAGCGCAATGCAAGAACCAACGTAGCCACAGAAGCAGGAAGCTATAAGACCAACGTAGATAAAGTCTTTGTAGCCGGAGATATGCACAGAGGCCAGTCATTGGTTGTCTGGGCGATCCGGGAAGGAAGAGAAGTAGCCGGTCAGGTGGATCGCAGTTTGATGGGATACACCAATCTGCACTAATATAC
>JBNMGK010000500.1:0-1460 GCA_050872205.1 Enterocloster sp. | reverse complement strand
GTCTCATACCGAAGATTGCTTCCATCATCTCTGTTCTCTGTGCGCCTACCAGACCGCCAAATCCAAGGATCTCGCCTCTCTTTAATTCAAAAGAGCAATCCTGGAAAGAACGTTCATGGATACTGCACAGATGCTCTACTTTTAAAACAGTCTCATCTGTTCTGTAGTCTTCCTTTGGAGGATATACATTGGTCAGCTCACGTCCAACCATCTGTTTTACGATCTCATCATCGGAAATATCCTTTACTTCCCAGGATCCTACATATGTACCATCTCGCATGATTGTAATATCATCTGCGATCTGACGGATCTCAGCCATCTTGTGGCTGATATATATCATAGAAACGCCTCTGGACTTTAAATCCCTGATAATGCGGAACAGCGCTTCTACTTCATTATCAGTCAGAGAAGAGGTAGGCTCGTCTAAGATCACGATCTTCGCGTGCTGGCTGACTGCCTTTGCGATCTCAACTGACTGCATCTGTCCGATTGACAATGTTCCCAGTTTTGCTTTGGGATCAAAATTCATTTTTACATCTTTTAACCATTTCTCAGCTTCACTGTTCATGGTTTTGTGGTCCACCATTTTAAGAGGACCAATTTTTTTCATAGGATATCTTCCCAGATACATATTTTCTGCAATGGAACGATCCGGTATTGGCTGAAGTTCCTGATGAACCATTGCCAGGCCCTTATGAAGGGCATCATCCGGATTTATTATCTCCGTTTTTTCACCATCAATAATGATCTGTCCCTCATCCATCTTATAAATGCCGAAAAGACATTTCATAAGGGTGGATTTTCCGGCGCCGTTTTCCCCCATCAGCGCATGGACAGTTCCGGGACGTACTTTCAAGTTGATCCCATCCAGTGCCTTTACGCCAGGGAAGCTTTTACTGACTCCAATCATTTCCAGTCTGTACTGTTCTGCCATCCCGTTACTCCTTTCAATCCTGTGACGCTTTTTCTATGCCCTCCAGAGAGCATATTTTCTTTAAAAATCGGGTGTGACGGAATGACCCGCACACCCGATAAATAGTCAGTTAACTGTAACTTATTTTAACTTGTCAAGGATTTCCTGTGCGTTTGCGTTAGTAACCTTGATATAGTCTACAGGGATCTTAGCGTCAACTTCTTCGCCGCCGATGAACTTAACTGCTGCGTCTGCTGCTGCCTTAGCCTGTGAGAAATGATCGTTAAATACAGTACCGGTCTGCTTGCCATCGATAACGTTCTGAACTGCCTCAGTCAGAGCATCTACACCTACTAAGTAGATGTCTTCATTTACCTTACGTCCAGCTGCTTCGATTGCCTGTAAAGCGCCCAGTGCCATTGCATCGTTGTTGCAGAAGATAACTTCGATCTTGTCACCATACTGGTTTAAAGCATCCTGTGCGATCTGCTGAGCCTTAGCCTGATCCCAGTCACCACGCTGCTTTAACAGCTCTTCTACTTCTACC
>JBNMGK010000490.1:0-1563 GCA_050872205.1 Enterocloster sp. | reverse complement strand
GGTTTAAGCAGATCCAGTTCTTTAATGACTGCGATTTTAAAAAGCAACCAGAGCTTTCCGGCAATGTAGAAGAGCGGGAAGTGCTCTGCCGTCTTCTTCAGGATATGGACGTTGACATTCTGGATTATTCTATTACTAAAGATCCTGACTATGATACTGCTTCCCTGATCTTAAAGCATGGAAAAAAGGGCAGTGAGCCGTTTTTTGTGGCTTTCAAGGATGAATCCACAGGTATCCGCAAGCTGCTCACCCTGATCCCCCTGGTTTTAAAAAGCCTGCGTCAGGGAAGCCTGCTGCTGGCAGATGACCTGGATCACGTTCTCCATCCTCATCTGCTGCATTTCCTGGTATCTCTTTATCAGAACCATGATACCAATCCAAACCAGGCGCAGCTTGTATTTACCAGCCACAACACAGCCCTGCTCACTCCAACTGCCATGAGAAGAGATGAGATCTGCTTATGCTGCAGACCGGAAGGCGAAGATGCCATGCTTTATCCTCTTTCTTCCTATAAAAAAGAGAACGGACTGATCCCAAGAAATGATGAAGCCTACGGAAAACAGTATCTGGAAGGACGCTACGGTGCCAACCCGAAAACAGCGGAACCCGCTTCCAGACCGTCCATGTTCCCATCCCAGCTTAACACCTGATAATTTAAGCATATTTTCTTTCCGTTTCCCCATTGTTTTAAACTGCGTTCAATACGCTTGCACACGGCCAGGACATGTTCCTGGCCTGCTCCATTTAACAGGACCAGATACTGTACCGGGCTGTAACAGGTAAACAGGTCTCCCTTTCTTAAACTGTCGCCAATGGCATTTTTCAGCTGTTCAGAGGCAGATTCCACCAGTTCTCCTTCCAAAAGAGCCCCTTTCGGGTCCAGGATCGTAATACAAAACAGAGTATTTTCCAGCTGGAACCGCTCTGACATACGGCTTACAAGACGGTAACTGTCAATAAATGAAGGATATGTACTGTAATAAGGTCCCTGGGTCGCTTCTCTTTCTCTTAAGGTATCTTTTATATCTTTAAGCATATCCGATGTATAACGGATCTGCCCGCTCATTAATCGGAACCTTTGGAGCATAGTCTCTGAAGGTGGAAGCCCCTGTTCTTCAAAATACTGGGTCACCACCTGCTTATAGATCTCCATAGCCTCCTGATACCGCTTTAAGGCAATGAGACAGTCCAGCTTCATCATCTGACATTCTTCATAAGGATACAACCGACAGGCTGCTGTACTTAGATCTAACAGCCGGTCATATTCCCGGTCCTTTTTCAAAAGCTGGTCTGCCGCCCGAAGGCACTGAAAATACAGTTCCTGGTATTTTACCCCGATCACAGAAACCCATTTTTCTCCTGCCATCTGGGTAAGAAATTCCCCATAATACAATTCACATGCCTCACACAGTTTCTCTTTATCACCCGTGCTTAAGGCAGAATTTGCCGCTTTTTCAAACTCTCTGGCATCGATCAGCACCTTTACCGGTCCCTTATCCCACCGGTAGATCCCGCCTTCTGTAAGGATATATTCATAAGGGGGCAGAAAATCCTTTAGTAACC
>JBNMGK010000501.1:0-1439 GCA_050872205.1 Enterocloster sp. | reverse complement strand
TCAGAAAAACAGGAGGCAGGCATATGAAAGACGGCAAAAGACTGGTCATTACCATCGGAAGACAATTTGGCAGCGGCGGCTGCGAAGTAGGAACCAAACTGGCCCAGGAACTTGGACTGGACTTTTATGACAAAAACATTCTCCGCATGAATTCGGATGAAAGCGGCATTGAAGAAAGTTTCTATTACCTGGCAGATGAAAAGGCAGGAAATAAGCTGCTGTACAAGATCATCAAAAGCCTGACTCCTGAAAAGGGAACGCCTTCCTTTGGCTCTGACCTGGTATCTGCAGACAACCTGTTCCGTTTCCAGTCAGAAGTGATCCGGAAACTGGCATCTGAAGAGGACTGCATTATTATGGGACGCTGCGCTGATTATGTTCTGGAAGGTATGGAAGGCCTGGTGCGCATCTTTATCTATGCAGACATGGATTTCCGTGAAAAACGTACCATTGAAAAAGAATATTATGCCGCAAAAGATGCAAAAAAGAATATCAAGCGGATCGACCGGGAAAGACGTGATTATTTCCGTTATTACACGGGAAAAGAATGGGAATCCCCTGATAATTATGATCTGATGATCAATACAGCCGCCATTGGAACCGACGGCGCTGTAGAAGCCATTAAAAACTATCTGAAGATCCGTGGATTTGAGATTTAAACATAAAACAGTCATAAAAGAAAAATGCCTTCTCATATACTGGAAACGACGGTATAAAAAAGAAGGCATTTTTTTATGGCAAATGGACAGGATTTTATATCCAGAGGCAACCTGCAGATCCAGGTGATCAACATCCGGAGTCATTTTCCCATACAGAACGCGAGAGTTTCCATCCGTTCCAAAGGCGAGCCGGAACGTGTGTTAGAGCAGCTGACTACAGATTCATCGGGACAGACTGAAAATATCTCCCTTCCTGCTCCTCCAGAGGAATACAGCTTAGAGCCCAGTATTTACCAGCCTTATTCCGAATATGATGTGCTGGTGGAAGCAGAAGGCTTTAAGCCCTTAAATATCTCCGGTACAGAGATCTTAGCCGGTGCACAGGCCATCCAGCCAGCAGCTCTTACAGGGGATGATAATGGCATACCTCCAGAAGACCCTGTGGTTATCCCGGATCACACCTTATTTGGCAATTACCCGCCAAAGATCGCAGAAGCAGAAGTAAAACCAGTGAATGAAAGCGGTGAGATCGTATTAAGCCGGGTGGTAGTCCCTCAGACCATCGTCGTCCATGACGGGGCGCCTACGGACTCTACTGCCAAAGATTATTATGTGCCTTACAGGGATTACATTAAAAATGTGGCCTCCAGCGAGATCTACTCTACCTGGCCCCAGAGCACCATTACTGCTAATGTACTGGCGATCATGTCCTTTACCTTAAACCGTGTATACACGGAATGATACCGAAATCAGGGCTATGATTTTACCATCACCTCTTCC
>JBNMGK010000183.1:0-5515 GCA_050872205.1 Enterocloster sp. | reverse complement strand
TATTTTATATATCGGTTATGCACGATGTGGTTCACCTGGGGACTGGTATCTGTTTATTTTATGCAGAAGGAAGCAAAAAAATCCGCTTTTGGAGCAAATTCAAGTAATCACATCATACGCATGTAGATACACGCCCCCGTTAGGGGGCGGTATGCGACATTTTCATGAATATGGGGATACACGCCACGTTGCAGGACGGTATCCCCATATTTTTATCAGCCTGGTGCCTGACCAGTGATTACATCATTGTTGTTTCCATTATTTGCGGAGTTTTTCTTTACTCCCGGACCTCCGTTTACGCCGGTTACTTTCTGGTCATCAGCGGAAGAATTGGAATTACTATTGGAATTGCTGTTGGAATTACTGTTATCAGATGAGCCTTTCGTCTGGTCCACCGGGGTGATCTGGACGTTGTTGCCGGTGTTATTGTTGCCTGAAACATTATTTCCGGTGTTTGTATTCCCTGTATTCTGATCATTCTGGGAATTTCCGGAATTCTGGGTATTCTGGGAACTCTGGCTGTTCTGGTCACTGCCGGTATTGGTATTTTCCTGGGTCTGTGCGCTTAAATGTCCGTCATCCGCAGCCTGGTAAACGGTACCGCCGATCTCTACGGCTCTGCCTGCTACCATACGGCCGTTGGAAGGATCCAGATAATAATGAAGTCCTCCCACTTCGATCATGCCAGTTGCCATACGGCCGTCACTATTAAAGTAATACCATGCACCGTCAAGCTGTCTCCAGCCCGTTGCCATAGCACCGGAACCTTTCAGATAATATTTACTGCCTGCTTCTGTGAGCCAGCCGGTCTGCATCACACCGTCACTGCCGGTGTAGTACCAGGTGCCATTATCATTGACCCAGCCCTTTAACATATCGCCGGAGCTGCCAAGATAGTACCATTTGCCGTTCTGGTTGGTCCAGCCAGTGATCATTTTTCCAGAATTTCCCAGATAATACCGTTTGCCGCTGACTTCGATCCAGCCGGTCTGCATCACACCGTCATTGCCGGTATAGTACCAGGTGCCATTGTCATTGACCCAGCCTTTCTTTACAGCACCGCTGCTGCCAAGGTAGTACCATTTGCCGTTTTCTGCCTGCCAGCCGGTCTTCATCTTTCCGGTAGTGGTATCCAGATAATAGCGGGCATCTGCCACTGTGATCCAGCCTGTAGCTGCAAGACCGTCTTTATCCATGTAATACCAGTTATCACCGTCTTTTGCCCAGCCGTTTTTCTGTTTCTCATAATTTGCGTAATAGTAGCGTTTTCCATTAATGGTACGCCAGGTATTCGCTGGGATCACAGAGGAAAAGTCCTTAAACTGGAAATCAATGTCTACTCTTGTGTTGATGCCGCTTACAGAGCCGCTGCTGGTTGCCTGCCACATTACCGGGTTCTGATAGCTTGGGCGGGCAGAATATCTTGCCACCCATACAGGATAATTCATCTGGCTCATATCCAGCTTGTTCTTCAGCCAGTTTTCATTTGCATAGATGATAGGATAATAGCCTGCATCAGAGATCCGCTTGCAGAAGGCATTTGCAATGGCTGCCAGCTCTGCCTTGGAAAGATTTCCCTGGGTGGAATCTTCCATATCAAAGGCTACCGGATAGGAAATAGGATAGTCGGTAATGAGATTTAACACAAAATCCGCTTCCTGGACTGCCATTTCTGTGGTAGTCGCCAGGGAATAAATATAAACACCTACTTTAATGCCATTGGCGCTTGCATTCTGGATATTTTTGTGGAAATACGGATCTACTGCCCCTTTGGAACGGGTTCCTAACATAACGAAAGAAATATCATCTTTTGCCACCTGGCTCCAGTTGATCTCTTCCTGCCATCTGGATACGTCAATACCTCTGTGAAGCACGTTCTGAATGGCGCTTCCGTCCGGCATCTGGTATGTACCGTTTACCTTTTTCCAGGCATTAGCATTTGTAGTAGTATCACCTGAGGAAGTGTTTGTGCTGTTATTGCTGCTATTGTTGTTATTATTTGTATTGTTGTTATTGTTTGAATTATCTGTATTTGTTGTGGGATTGGAAGAAGTATTATTTCCCGGATCTCCAGGGCCACCGGAAGAGACCTCTGATATACGGGAAGCGTCATCTCCAGGGCCTGCGGCAAAAGCCGGAATGGTATTTCCCAGACTTGTAAGTCCCAGTACACCTGCTAACGCCAGCGCCCGGCAGCGCTTTATTATCTTATCTGCACGATTCATATATTTTTCTCCTGAAAAAGGGGATGTCTTTTTCCTGACATCCCCCATTATGTAATGTTCTCTCGAAATCTTTGTTTACGAAAATGCTCTGAAAGCGTTCTTATTCTTATCAGCCTGGACCGTCTGTGCGTCCTGCTTCTAAGGTATCAGAGCTGGATGAATTGTTTGACGGGTTCGCTGCAGTATTGTTAGAAGGACTGTTATTGGAAGTAGAGTCTTTCTTTACGCCAGGTCCGCCATTTTCACCTGTTACACTGCCGGAACTGGATGTAGTGCTGCTTGGTGTCTGGGCAGATACGCCGCTTGCGTTCTGGCATGCGCCGCCTGCATCAAAGTTGTAGGTGGTTCCGCTGATCTCCAGGGAAGTTCCTGCAGTCATCTTTCCTCCATTTGACGGATTTAAGTAATAGATCTTATTATCTACCTGAACCCAGCCGGTCATCATATGGCCGTTGGTATTGAAGTAGTACCATGCATTATCGATCTGCTTCCATCCTACACTCATCTTGCCGTTGCTCTGATTCATGTAATATTTACTGCCTTCACTGTCTGTAAGCCAGCCGGTAAGCATACGACCGTCTGTATTCAGATAGTAGTAATCGTTGTCTACCTTGGCCCAGCCGGTCATCAGTTTACCGTCTGTTCCAAACAGATACCAGTTATTCTTGATCTGTGCCCAGGAATTTACTACACACTTGCCGTTGCTCTGGAAGTAATACCAGGAGCCTTCCATCTGACGCCAGCCGGTTCCCATGGTTCCGTCACCACGCATAAAGTAGTAATCGTTTCCAATCTTTAACCAGCCGGTAACCATGGTACCATCATCTAACATGTAGTACCATTTCTGGTATTCCGGATTGATCCAGCATCCCTTTGCCATCAGGCCGTTTGGACGGAAGAAATACCATTTTCCATCGATCTGTTTAAATCCTGTGGTCATATGTCCATCGGAAAGATCCATATAGTATCTGCCGTCATTTGTCTCAAGCCAGCCGTCTTTATAAGTCTTGCCCTGGTAGGTGTAAGTCCACTTGCCATCCGTCTTGACCCAGCCATCTGCGGCGTATGAATTGAACGCAGTTCCCATTGCCATAGCACCGATCATACCGGCTGCTGCAAGGGCTGCGATATATTTTTTACGTCCCATGTCTCTCCTCCTGTAAAATTTTATCTGATGATCTCTCAGTCATTTTTCACTCTTAGTTAAGTATAACACAAATGCACTGGGCGTGATTAACATTTTTATTACGATTTTCTGAAACATGATCTTATGGAATGCATTTGTAATCTTTCCAATATCATGGATATCATGAAAATTCTTTAAAAGAACTGCGGCAACTCTTTCATCAGCTTCTTATAATACCGTTTTGCATACCGGTACATGATAATGGTATACTCTCCAAATTCATCTCCCAGACTTGCCTTGTATACAGCCCATAAGCACCAAAGGAAGCCGCCTAAGGCTGCGTCTGCATAAGTAATGAACCGCTCTTTGTCATCTGGCTTGCGCTGTAAATACAGTTCAAGAAGTTTTTCTGTCTGCTCTTCCTCATAATAGGAATAAATAGCGCACATGGAAACATCCATTAACGGATCGCACATGCCTGCATACTCCCAGTCAAGGAGTTTTGCACTGTGATCCGGGAAAATCAGAAAGTTATCCACATTTGCGTCAATATGGCATAAACATTGTGGAAGATCCATTTTGTCCAGTGCATCCAACAGCTGGTTTACCCATTCACGAACCTGGCTATAGTCTTCAAATGGAATACCCCCATGCTCCAGGCAAAGCTTTTCATAAAAGCTGATCCTCTCTCTGATATTAAAGCTGTGGCCTACTTTTAAGCCTGCTTCATGAAGCTTTCGCACCATATCCATACAGATTTTCATATCATCCCAGTTGTCTGCGCTGGCATTGCGGGTATTTTCGTAGTATTCGGAAATCTTGTAACCGGTAGCCGGGTTCAGATACAGCACATGCTCTGTAATACCCAAAGGACGGATGGCATCGTAAACTTCTTTTTCCTGCTCTCTGTTAATAAGAAGCTCTGTACCCGGTCCCGGGATGCGACAGATACAGTGATGATCTCCTGTGCGGAACAGGAATGACTTGTTGGTCATACCAGATTTTAAGCATTTAATGTCTGTGATCTGGGATTCCGGCACATGGAATACCTCTGCCACCAGCTCCATAGCTGCGTTATCGGAATGATTCTGGTAATGGGTATCAAACAGGCGCAGTTCTTCCAGATTTTCAAATTCGTATACCTGGTTATCCGGCTGTCGGTTGATGTCCATTTCGATCTCATCCCATTTGGAAGCAGGTACACCGCAGGCTTCTTCTGTCTGCTTCAACAGCTCTTTGTCTTCTTTTTCCAGGCGGCGTTTTGCCTCTCCCTTTAACATGTCCACATAAGGCTGTTCCCAGTAAAACTGCTCTGTTCCAGGGATCTGATAATAAGCCTCTAACACAGGAAGGAATTTGTCGGAAAATTCCCTGGAAAGATACACGGGACCGTACATAAACCATGCATCTTTTCCACCTACATTTACATCGCTGATACGGCCTTTTTTATTGAAGGTAAGGCACCATTCCTTGGTTTCTCCTTCTTCATGGGCCGCGCTGTACCAGGCGCCGCACTCATAGGAATGATACATATTTTCCCGCATCCAGTTGTCGGAAGAAAGAATGTAGATATTCCGGCCTTTTAAGAACTTTCTGGCTCTGTATACAGTAGCCAGTGTGTTTTTGCAGGAATATTCCGGGTTATACAGCAGTTTTACATCGAATTTATCAATGAGGTATTCAAATTTTTCTTTTAAATAGCCTACTGCAATGGTGATGTCATAAATGCCCACTTCATGAAGCTGTTTGATCTGTCTCTCGATCATGCGCTCTCCAAAGACTTCCAGCAGGCCTTTCGGGGTCTCAAAGGTAAGAGGCACAAAACGGGAGCCGAAACCGGCTGCAATGATCAGCGCCCCGTCTACTTTATAAGGCTTTAACAGCTCTTTTCCCTTTTCCAGAAGAATGAGATGCTTTTCTTTCCCATTTTCTTCCTCTGCAATATATCCCTCTGCCAGACATTCCTTCACCAGCCCATTGACGGTTCCCAGGGAAATATCCATATTTTTCGCCATTTCCCGCTGTGTAATGTCCGGTTTTTCCAGTATATTTCTGCATACCAGCGCCTGTCGGTCCATAGGTTTTTCGCTCCTTTTCATTTTCTTGTTCAATCTATATGTTCATTTTTATTATTATTTAAAAATATATGAACATTATAGCACAT
>JBNMGK010000053.1:0-12322 GCA_050872205.1 Enterocloster sp. | reverse complement strand
ATGATATCCAGTATTCAGACCTGACTACAGGCCCGGAGCAGACCCAGGCATTAGCTTCCGGGGATATCCAGTTTTTAAATGCAGTAGGCGCAACTTCTGTTATCTTATCTGCTTCCAATGACGCAGACATTAAGATCATGAGCATTTACAGCCGTTCCCCAAAGGCATTTAAGCTGTTTGCAAAGGATGACACCATTAAAACAGCAGAAGACCTGAAGGGAAAGAAAGTGGCAGGTCCAAAGGGAACCATTTTACATGAACTGTTAGTGGCTTATTTAAACAAGGCTGGCATGACAGAGGATGATATTGAATTTATGGCAATGGGCATCCCGGATGCACAGGCTGCTTTAGTCGGCGGAAGTGTAGATGCAGCTCTCCTTGCAGGACCAACTGCCTACAACATGGAAAAAGACGGTTATTATGTAGTAACAGACGGTGAAGGCCTTACAGAGGCAACCATTGTTACTGCCACCAGTGAAAAATTCTATGAAGAGCATCCAGAACTGGTAAAAGCCTTCCTTACTGCCCAGAAGCAGGTATTAGATGAAATGGATGCAGACCACGCTGCAGCTGTAACAGCTACTGCAAAGGCAACCGGTTTAGAGGAAGCTGCAGTAGAAGAGATGTATGGTCTTTATGATTTTGACATGGAGATCAAAGACAGTGATATTGAAGCAATGGAAAAGACAGAAAAATTCATGGAAGATACCGGTATGATCGAAAATCCGGTGGATGTGGCATCTTTGATCCTGGATGTAGAATAAAAAGTGTAATACAGCATTTTTGCTGATTGTAGGGAAAAGGCAGAAATGATATAATGGGCCTAAAAGAAAAACAAGCGACACCAAAGGTGGCATTTGTTTTTCTTGGCCCATTAACGAACGAGCCGCCTGCGTTAGCAGGCAGTAGAGCGCGTTAGCGCGGGGATCGTGAGTGAAGGGGCTGTTGCAAAGTGATAATCTTTTGCAGCAGCCCTTTTTGCTGCAAGTGAAAGGGCAGATAAATAAAGTGAGGTTAAATATGGATTATAAGATCATCGTCCTGGATCTGGACGGAACACTGACAAATAAAGACAAGATCATCACACCAAGGACCAAAGAAGCCCTGATGAAAGCACAGGAAGCAGGCAAGATCGTGGTCCTGGCATCTGGCCGTCCAACTGCAGGAGTGGAGCCTCTTGCAAAAGAGCTGGATCTGGCTCGTTTCGGAAGCTATATTTTATCCTATAACGGCGGCATGATCACCAACTGCAAAACAGGAGAAGTGATCTTTTCTTCCCTGCTCCCTGTAGAGTCCAATAAAAAGATCATGGGTCTGGCAGAGGAATACGGGGTAGATTATCTGACATACGAAGGAGAAGAGATCATTACCAATAATGATGCCTGTATTTATGCCCATAAAGAGTCAAAGATCAATCATCTGCCCTTACACCAGATCGATGATATGAAAGAACATGTTAATTTCCCTGTAGCAAAATTCCTGCTTCTGGACGACGGGGATTACCTGGCAACTGTAGAGCCAAAGGTAAAAGCTGCTATGGGAAAGAATTTTGCAGTATACCGTTCAGAACCCTATTTTTTAGAGGTCCTTCCAAAAGGGATCGACAAGGCACAGTCCTTAGAGCGCCTGCTGCAGCATCTGGGCATGACAAAGGAAGATATGATCGCCTGCGGGGACGGCTACAATGATCTGACCATGATCCAGTATGCCGGTCTTGGCGTTGCCATGGAAAATGCAGTCCTCCCGGTAAGGAAAGCAGCTGACTATATTACCGCTTCCAACAATGAGGACGGCGTAGGCCTGGTGGTAGAGAAATTCATGCTGGCTTGAGGAGGAAAATACATATGAGAGAACTGCTGGAGGAATTTTTCAGCCATTACCTGAGAAAGCGGAATTTAGAAGATACACTGGCCCTTGTTACAGACCAGGTCATAAGTCTTGGAACCGGGGAACAGGAGGTTGCAAAAAATAAAGAGGAATTGCGGACATTAATGAAAGCTGAGTTTACAGAAATGCCCCAGCCTTTGGATTTTGAAATTTTCAACTATACAGAAACACCTTTGGGAGATCATGGATGGAGTATTTTTGCCAATGTTCTTGCAAAGATCGAGGCAGAAGGCGAAACAGTGGAAATGCTGACCCGCTTTACCTGTACCTGTATAAAAGAAGGGGAGCAATGGAAGATCGCGTCTTTGCACATGTCTACCCCAACGCAGGAACAGGAAGAACAGGAATTTTTCCCTTTACGCTATGGTATGAGCAACAGCATAAAGAAGATCTCGCCTGAAACCGGAGAAAAGCTTATGGGGCTGATCTCAGAGGCGCTTCCAGGGGGCATTATGGGTGGATATCTGGAAGAAGGCTATCCACTTTATACCATCAATGATACTATGCTTCGCATTTTAGGCTACACTTATGAAGAGCTGATTGCAGCAACGAATGAAAAAATGGTCAATATCATTTATCCGCAGGATCAGAGCTGGGTAGAAAAAAGCATAGAAAAGCAGTTTCGGGAAGGAAATGAATATAAGGTAGAGTACCGTGTAGTGGGAAAAGGCGGCCGCATTATCTGGGTCAGCGATATTGGAAGAAAGATACAGGCAGAGGACGGAAGAGAAGCCATGATCAGTATTATGACCGATGTTTCTGACCGTATTGAAAGAGAAAACCAGCTGATCAAGGAAGCACAGTTAGACCCTCTTACAGGACTGTACAACCGGAAGAAGGCTATCAGTCTTATAGAAGCTGCCTTTTTAAAAGAAACTGGTGGCATTCTCTATATTTGTGATGTAGACAATTTCAAGAGCATGAATGATACAAAAGGTCATCTGGCAGGTGACCGGGCGCTGATCCACCTGGCAAAGCTGATGAAACATTATACAGATGAGTCCTGTGTAACAGCAAGACTGGGTGGTGATGAGTTCCTTCTGTATTTTAATGAAGATGCAGAGAAAAAGGGAGACGAGATCATTAAAAAGATACAGTCTGAGTTTGCAACTGCCATGAAAAATTCTAATCCGGACCTGAATATTACCATCAGCGTCGGGGCTGTATTGAGAAATGGTGAGGAAGACTTTAAGGACTTATATAAAAAAGCGGATAGTGCCCTTTACTTGGCAAAGCAAAATAAAGGTCAGTTGCGCATGTATCAATAACAAAGGAGTAAATAAAAGTTATGAAAATGAAAGCATTAAAAGCCGCTTTCCCCTACACACTTCCCATTTGTGTAGGTTTTCTTTTTCTGGGAATGTCTTATGGATTTCTTATGAGGAGCAAAGGCTTTTCCTTCTGGTATCCCATGTTTATGAGTATGTTTATTTTTGCAGGTTCCATGGAATTTGTGACAGTGAATCTGCTTCTGTCAGCTTTTCATCCTTTATCAGCCTTTCTGCTGACACTGATGATTAATGCCAGACACTTATTTTACGGAATTTCCATGCTGGAAAAGTATAAAAATACAGGACTGAAAAAGCCTTATCTGATCTTTGGCATGTGTGATGAGTCTTTTTCCATTAACTGTACCATTGATCCGCCAAAAGGTGTGGATAAGGGCTGGTTCATGCTGTTTGTAACCCTGTTAAACCAAATCTACTGGGTGATGGGAGCTACAGCAGGGGCACTTTTGGGCTATGTGATCCATTTTAATACAAAAGGCATTGAATTTGTTATGACAGCATTATTTGTGGTCATGTTTGCAGACCAGTGGAAAAATAAGAAATCCCATCTGTCAGCGCTGGTGGGATTGGGATGCTCTGTGGTATGCCTTGTGATCTTTGGCAGCCAGAACTTTATTATCCCGGCTATGGCATGTATCATTTTATGCTTTATGCTCGGCAAAAATAAAATGGAAAAAAACATGAAAAAGCTGGACGAAGGAGGAGAAAAAGCATGAGTTTACAACAGCAGATCATAACCATTGCAGCGGTAGTCCTGGGAACCATGACAACCCGTTTTCTTCCTTTTATTATATTCCCGGAAGGAAAGACACCACCGGCTTTTATCCGTTATCTGGGAATGGTCCTTCCTTATGCGGTGATCGGACTTTTGGTGGTATACTGCTTAAAAGATGTGCCGGGAAGCGCAGGAAAAGGTATTCCTGAAGCACTGGCGATCCTGTTTATACTGATTCTCCATAAGTGGAAGAGCAATACATTGTTAAGTATTGCAGGCGGAACCATTTTTTATATGGTCCTGGTGCAGACAGTGCCATTTTTTCAATAGATTATATTATTACGCCCCGGGTTTCCGGGGCGTTTTTGCTGCCACGTATCTCGAAGAATCTGACGATGACAGGTTCTGCTGGTCAGATCAGTTCATAAAATGGATCTGCTCTGTAGTGACTGGTGTAAAACGTGCCAGCTCCTGACTGTCCAGGTCCGTCTTATGCATATTTACAGCGCTGATCTGGTGGTTGTCATAAGTGGTGTAATAGTAGATGCCCTTTGTGGCATTGCAGCAGGAAGTATAAAGAGTGATCTCATATTTTCCTTCTGCCACCTCACAGCAGCCTCTCTGCTGGTCTACAGAGCCTAAAATATGGAAAAACTGGCTGACGCTTGAAAGCTCATCTCCATTGCACCGGGAGTTCATTTTTACATAAGAAGCCCGGACAAAACGGGAAGAAGAAGACAGATCACCTGGAAGCCCTAAAGCGCCCATTCCACGGCTGTAGGCATTTAAAGGCAGACTGTCAGCAAATGTATTTGCAGGCTGTTTCGGTGATAAGTGCATATAGTTGTTTAACTGGAACATCTGCTGTGGAAATGGTGGATTGTTGGTAAGGACACCTACTGGATTGTCGTAGATCATCAGGCCTTCTTTTACTGACTCTACGGTAATAGAACCTGTTTCATCGGCAATGAGCCAGTGAAGACTTCCCACTGGAAGTTCAGGGCTGAAAGGGGTATCTACCAGATCCAGGTTTTTTAAAGCTTCTCTGGCTTCTTTTAAAGAGGCGCAGGTACCAAGGATAAATGGGATCAGTTCAAACTGGGTGATCTGTTTTTTGTCAGAGTCCAGGTTTACAGGCTTATATGTTGCATTTCCAACGAAATTTAAGCCTGCAATGCCAAGACCTTTTTCATTGATGGCATCATAGTAAAGAGGATAATCTCCTGCAACATGGGCCATACCTATGATAGCATAGTGGTTTTCAAGCTTTCCGCCATGACGGAGAGTAAATACATAATTTCGGGGAGTAACTGTGATCTCATCCCCATAGGAAAATTCATAATCCAGAGTCCGTCCCATGTAGAAGTCCCTGGTTTTGTAAGTTGCGGCTGTACACATGTAGTTTGATCCTTTCACCCCGCCCAGGCGGGGATGTGATATTACGAATAGCAAAAGACTGTGGCAGAACATACCATCATTCTGCCACAGTCTTTATTAAATATGTACTGAAACAGAGGAAAGCTCTGTTTATTATACTCTTGCGATACCTTCCTCAATGGCAGTATCAGCAACAGCCTTTGCAACTACATCAGCTACATTCTTATTTAATGGGGAAGCAATGATGTTTTCCGGAGTCAGTTCCTCATCTGGTATCATACTGGCAATTGCATAGGAAGCTCTCTGCTTCATTAATTCGGTGATCTCTTTTGCACGAACGGAAAGAGCACCCTTAAATACGCCTGGGAATACCAGTACGTTGTTGATCTGGTTCGGGAAGTCAGAACGGCCGGTACCAACAACAGCAGCACCGCCTGCTAAAGCTTCGTCTGGCATGATCTCAGGAGTTGGGTTTGCCATGGCAAAAACAATACCGTTGTTCATGGTGGAAACCATTTCCTTTGTAACCAGGTTTGGACGGGATACGCCGATAAATGCGTCAGCACCCTTTAAGGCATCAGCCAGCTTGCCATGCTCATGATTTAAGTTGCTGATATGGGAGATCTCTTCCTGTCCTGGATTTAAGCCTTCATCTCCTTCACAGATAATGCCATTGATATCACACATGATCACATTTCCAAAGCCCATGTTGATCAGGTGTTTGCCAATGGCGATACCAGCAGCACCGGCACCGTTGATCACGATCTTTAACTTGCCCATTTCCTTCTTTGTTACTTTTACTGCGTTTAATAATGCAGCGGCAACAACGATAGCAGTACCGTGCTGATCATCATGGAATACCGGGATGTCACAGATCTCTTTTAAGCGGCGCTCGATCTCAAAGCATCTTGGAGCTGCAATATCCTCTAAGTTGATACCGCCGAAGCTCTTGGAGATCAGGTAAATGGTCTGTACAATGGTATCGGTGTCTTTGGAGTCGATGCACAGCGGGAATGCGTCTACGTCAGCAAATTCTTTAAACAGGGCGCATTTTCCTTCCATAACCGGCATACCGGCAGCAGGACCAATATCTCCAAGTCCTAAAACAGCAGTTCCGTCTGTGATAACAGCTACCAGGTTGGAACGGCGGGTCAGCTTAAAGGACTGCTCATAATCCTTTGCGATCACGCGGCATGGTTCTGCAACGCCTGGTGTGTAAGCAAGGGAAAGATCTTCTCTGGTCTCGATCTTTTTACGGGAAACTACCTCGATCTTTCCGTGAAGGTCATAATGCATCTGAAGGGAAGCCTGATTGATATCCATAGTGTGTGTCTCCTTATTTTTGTAATTTGTTATTTATACCCAAGTTCACTCAGCTCCCACGCGCTGGCGCGCTCTACTGTCTGCTTGCGCAGAAGGGATCTTCATTAATGGCGCCGAAAAATCAGCGGACGCGCCACTGGCGCCTCCTCGATATGCTTGGCAACAAATGTCTGCTGCGCAGCCGCTTGTTTTTTCTTCACCCATTATAAACCATCTGCTCCGGATGGAAGATCTCATCAAATTTCTCAGCGGTTAAAAATCCCAGCTCTACGCAGGCCTCTTTCAGGGAAATGTTCTCCTTATAAGCCTTCTTTGCTGTCTTTGCCGCATTTTCATATCCGATATATGGATTTAAGCAGGTAACCAGCATGAGAGAGCGGTGGAGGTTTTCATCCATTTTCTCACGGTTTGCCCGGATGCCGCTTACGCAGCGGTCATTGAAAGAATTTAATGAGTCAGTGAGCAGGCGTACAGACTGGAGAAAATTGTAAATGCATACCGGCATAAACACATTTAACTCAAAATTGCCCTGGGAAGCAGCCATACCTACAGCAGTGTCATTGGCAATGACCTGAACTGCTACCATGGTAACAGACTCGCATTGGGTTGGATTGACTTTTCCGGGCATAATAGAGCTGCCAGGTTCATTTTCAGGGATAAAGATCTCACCAAGACCGCACCGTGGGCCACTGGACAGCCAGCGGATGTCATTTGCCATCTTCATCATATCAGCAGCCAGTCCCTTTAAGGCACCGTGAGCGAAGACAAGCTCATCCTTGCTGGTGAGAGAGTGAAATTTGTTAGGAGCTGTAACGAAATCCTTTCCAGTCAGTTCCGCAACTGCTTTTGCAACCTCAGTATCAAAGCCCTTAGGAGCATTTAAACCAGTTCCTACAGCTGTACCTCCCAGAGCCAGTTCGTGAAGTCCCTTTAAGCTTAAAGTAAGCATTGCCTTGGACTTAATAAGCATTTCTCTCCAGCCGCTGATCTCCTGGGAGAAGGAGATAGGAGTAGCATCCTGAAGATGGGTACGTCCTGTTTTTACAATGCCTTCATTTTCAGCCATTAACCGGGTAAAGTTGTCAGCCAGACGGTCGATGGCAGGGAACAGCTTGTCCTCGATCTCCATAACTGCTGCAATGTGCATGGCAGTTGGGAAGGTGTCATTGGAGCTTTGGGACATGTTGGAGTGATCATTTGGGTGAAGAAGCTTTTCACCGACAATGGCATTTCCTCGTCCTGCGATCACTTCGTTTACGTTCATATTGGACTGGGTGCCGCTTCCTGTCTGCCATACAGACAGTGGGAAGTTATCGTCCAGTCTGCCTTCTAATATTTCATCGCAGGCCTGTGAAATGAGGGCAAGGCGCTTCTCATCCAGCTTTCCAAGACGATTGTTTGCAATGGCTGCTGCCTTCTTTAAAATGGCAAAAGCCCGGATCACTTCCATAGGGATCTTTTCCGTTCCAATAGGGAAATTCTGGAAGCTTCTCTGGGTCTGGGCTCCCCAGTAACGGTCAGCGGGAACCTGTACTTCGCCCATAGAGTCATGTTCAATACGGTATTCCATGAATAATCTTATCCTCCTTGCATTTTGAGTGCGCCATCCAAAGGGCCGGAAAGCGCATCAGGATGTTCGTTCCTAGTATACCACACATTTTTCCGGGGGAATATATGGATTTTAAGAAAAGATATAGACTTTAGATATGGACTTTCAGACTTTAATATGTTAAAATTATACAGACGTAAAAAATTGTATTACTTTTAAAACGACCGTCCGGGGGCGGTAACGTATATAAGGAGCAGGAAACATGAATAAAAAGATCAAAACAGAAGCCGTAGATCATTTATTTGACGCGATCCTCACGCTGAAAGATCCGGAAGAGTGCTACAAGTTCTTTGAGGACGTATGCACTATCAATGAGCTGCTGTCACTTTCACAGCGATACGAAGTGGCAAAGATGCTCAGGGAAGGAAAAACCTATCTGGAGATCGCGGAAAAGACAGGAGCGTCTACAGCTACCATCAGCCGTGTAAACCGTTCTTTAAATTATGGAAGTGACGGATATGATATGGTATTTGAGCGTCTTCTTGGCGGAGAAGAAAACAAAGAAGAAAAGTAGGTAAATGGCATCCGATAAGGTGCGTCAAAAACAAAAAATGGGGAAAAAAGAGCCTTGCAGGTGTGAATGCTGCGGGGCTCTTTTCAATTACCCAAAACTTTTTGCTAAAAGGTTTACAAAAAGCCAGGTTGGTGCTATTCTAATAATACGTTATTCACAGAAAATAATAACGGGAGGTTACATAAAAATATAGCATGAAATTAATAAAAACAGTAGACGCAGAGGGAGCAGTCCTCTGCCATGATATTACCCAGATCATCAAGGGTGTGACCAAGGATGCAGTTTTCCGTAAGGGGCACATTGTTACAAAAGAAGATATCCCGGTGCTTTTAAGTGTGGGAAAGGACCAGTTATATGTATGGGAAAAAGAAGAGGGCATGCTGCATGAAAATGATGCTGCAGAAGTTCTTTGTGCCATGTGTAAAGGGGAACACATGGAACGCTCCCAGGCAAAAGAAGGAAAGATTGAACTGTCTGCAGCCTGTGACGGTCTGCTAAAAGTAGATAATAATGGTTTAAAGGCAGTCAATGGCTTCGGTCAGATGATGATCGCTACCCGCCATGGAAATTTTGCCGTTAAAAAGGGTGACAAATTAGCAGGAACCCGTATTATCCCCCTTGTTATTGAAGAAGAAAAGATGACAAAGGCCAAAGAAGCAGCTATGACAGCAACAGGAAACAAGCCTATCTTAAATCTGCTTCCATTTAAACATAAAAAAGTAGGTATCGTTACCACTGGAAATGAAGTTTTCTACGGAAGGATCAAAGATACCTTTACACCTGTCATCGAAGGAAAAATGGCTGAATTTGATACAGAGATCATCGACCATGTGACCTGGAACGATGATGATACAAAGGTAACAGCTTCTATCTTAGATATGATTGAAAAAGGCGCGGACATCGTAGTCTGTACCGGCGGCATGAGTGTGGACCCGGATGATAAAACACCTCTTGCCATCAAAAATACCGGGGCTGATATTGTATCTTACGGCGCACCGGTGCTTCCGGGAGCTATGTTTATGTTAGCTTATTATCAGGTAACAGAGGGCGAAAATCCCAGAACCGTAGCTGTTATGGGGCTTCCTGGCTGTGTTATGTATGCAAAAAGGACCATTTTTGACCTGGTACTTCCGAGAGTTATGGCAGATGACAGAGTGACAGCAGATGAGCTGGCTGCTTTAGGCCAGGGCGGTTTATGCCTGAACTGTCCGGTCTGTACCTTCCCTAACTGTGGTTTTGGAAAGGGAGTGTAATAGAAATGGAATTTACACATTTTGATGAAAATGGCAATGCCCTTATGGTGGACGTAAGCGAAAAGGCAGAGACAAAGCGGGAAGCTACCGCCAGAGGAAGCATTTATATGAGTCCTGAGTGCTTAAAGAAAGTAAAAGAAGGCACCATGGCAAAGGGAGATGTATTAGGGGTTGCCAGAGTAGCCGGTATCATGGGTGCCAAAAAGACCTCTGAACTGATCCCACTGTGCCATTTATTAAATCTTACCAAGCTGACAGTGGATTTTACCATAAAAGAAGAAACAAACGAAATAGAAGCAGCCTGTACCGCCCGTACCACAGGAAAGACAGGTGTGGAAATGGAAGCTCTCACCGGTGTAAATATTGCTCTTCTTACTATTTATGATATGTGTAAGGCAGTGGACAAGTCCATGGAAATGGGAAATATTTACCTGGAGCATAAATCCGGTGGAAAAAGCGGCGAATTTGTCAATCCCAGAAAGCAGGTCCGCTGATGAAGGACAGAATGGGAAGAGAAATCGACTACATGCGGTTTTCCATTACAGACCGGTGTAACCTGCGCTGTAAATACTGCATGCCGGATGGCATTGACTGTATGCCAAGGTGGGATGTATTAGCTTTGGAAGAATTTGAGGCCATTGCCATTGCAGCAGCTTCCCTGGGAATTAAAAAGATCAAAGTCACCGGCGGGGAACCGTTAGCCAGAAAAAGCTGCCCCCAGCTGGTAAAAATGCTTAAAAATGTACCTGGTATTGAAAAGGTGACTCTGACTACCAATGGAGTTCAGCTGGATCAGTATCTGGATCAGCTGTTAGATGCAGGATTAGATGCGGTTAATATCAGCCTGGACACAGTAGATCCGGTGCTTTATGAGAAGATAACAGGCCGGGACAAGCTGGCTGAAGTGATGAAAGTCATTGAAAAAGCAGAAAGTTTACCAATCCCGGTGAAGATCAATGCAGTTTCCATTGATTTCAGACAACTTCAGGCAGGTGAAAAAGCCACAGAGCTTTCACCTCAGGAGAACTGGCAGCAGGTAGCAGAGCTTGCAAAGCGCTATCCTGTGGATGTGCGTTTTATAGAAATGATGCCAATTGGCTATGGCAGACAGTTTAAGACCATTGACCACAACTGGCTGCTTGAAAATATGAAAAAAACCTATCCAAACCTGGCAGAAGATATGACAGTCCATGGTTTTGGACCAGCTGTTTATTATAAAGCGCCTGGATTTAAAGGAAGCATTGGCCTGATCAGTGCTATTCACGGAAAATTCTGTTCTTCCTGCAACAGAGTCCGCTTAACATCCCAGGGTCATGTAAAATCCTGTCTCTGTTATGATGAAGGAACCGACCTTAGAAGCATTTTAAGAGAAGGACAGGAAAGACCGGATAAGGATACCCATTATATCTGGGCGAAAGACAGAAATATAAGGGATGAAAAGCTGCAGGAAAAGCTGCGAAAAGCGCTTGCAAAGGCTATTTATGAAAAACCGGCAGCACACTGCTTTGAAAAGCCGGGAGAGATCACGGAAGCTCACAATATGATTTCAATTGGAGGATGATATAAAATGGAAATAACTGGAAAAAGAGGGCCACAAGGCGTTGTAAAAGCGGTCTGTACCAGTGAAAAAAAGGGAGTTGAAAAGCACTCTGTTCCAGAGGGACATTTTCTCAAAGATTTTGGTATTGAGGGAGATGCCCATGCTGGTAAATGGCATCGTCAGGTAAGTCTTTTATCCTATGATAAGGTAAAAGAGTTTAATGAGCGTGGCGCTCAGGTAGAAGACGGGGCTTTTGGAGAAAATCTGGTGGTGGAAGGCATTGATTTTCGCTCTCTTCCAGTAGGAATGATGATCTATATCGGGGATGTGGTCTTACGAATGACCCAGATCGGCAAAGAATGTCACAGCCATTGCGCTATTTATAAAAGAATGGGCGAATGCATCATGCCCAAAGAAGGTGTGTTCGCGGAAGTCTTACAGGAAGGAACTATTCATCCGGGAGATACAGTCATTACCTGTTATCCAGATGAAAACAGGCCATTCCAGGCAGCTGTTATCACATTAAGCGATAAGGGGGCCAAAGGAGAAAGAGTGGACGAAAGCGGTCCTGCAGCCAAAGAAATGTTAGAACAGGCGGGATACGAAGTAGTAGAAACTATGATCCTTCCAGATGAACCGGCTATGTTAAAGACACAGTTAATGCGTCTGGCAGACGGCAGACAGCTGGATCTGGTGGTTACAAGCGGCGGAACCGGTTTTTCCATGAGAGACCAGACTCCGGAAGCAACCATGGCAGTGGCAGACCGGAATGCTCCCGGAATTGCAGAAGCCATTCGTTATAAATCCATGGCAGT
>JBNMGK010000401.1:0-2415 GCA_050872205.1 Enterocloster sp. | reverse complement strand
ATGCTGTAGAATACAGCCCAGGACATGATTACAGTCACATTGGAAGTAACCAGCAAGGAACAAAGCCCGAAACCTACCATGTAGATAAAGGTAAATAAAAACGGACGCTTATGTAAAAACTTTCTGGTAATGATCCACCTTGCCGCGATCTCACCGATACCGCTTCTTCCCATTGCCTCTGCTAATACCAGCAGTACCAGCATCATCCATACCATTTCACTGCCAAGACCATTTGCAATGGCATCTGATACAGAACATTAATCTGTCATGCCAAGAGCAACTAAGGCTGCCATACTGGGCCAGACAATATCAACGGCACACAGTAAAAAGATAAGGCCGATAAAAATTCCCAGGATCTGCATGCCTAAATGAGTCAGTGAACCAACCGGCGGAAGATACCCAAAACCAAACATCAAAAGAATACCGATCAGTGCTTTTACGTAGTAACTTGCATTCTTTTCTTTCATGTTTTCCCCTCTCCAATTTTCTTCTGTACTTAAGTACATTGTTTGTAACTAACACTCCAAGCGCTTTTTGTATAATCACATTATAGGAATTGTTTCTCGATTTGTACAATATCGCTATATGTTAGCCTGCCAGCAAAAAATGTGATAGCAAAATTAACTATTACCTATATTCTATATATGTTAATGGGGATTATAGAAATGGAGAAGGCTTTTGTCAACAGGTGATTTTCTATTGCCAGTTATAAAAGGAAACTATAACCCAAAAAAGAACGGTCATAAGACCACCCATTTGGGTGATCTTACAACCGTCCTGAAAAATATATTTTTTAATGTCTTTTGGTCGTCTTTTATGCAGTGTAAGCGCCTACCGTTACTGTATAAGCGCTGTCTCCCTGTACATATACAGTTCCGTTGCTTCCCTTAATCGTCACAGTCTTGCCCTCTGCGTCCTTGATCGTTCCCTTATTGGTCAGTGAGGATAACTGGCTGTCTTTTGTAACAATCCATGTGGAAGTGGCGTCAATAGACAGATCTGCCTTTCCGCTTCCGCCATTTCCTGCACAGGACTCATCCTGGATGAAGCCGCCTGTAAGAACGCTTCCCTCTGTCATCTTAAAATCCAGAGTACTGATGCTGTCCCAGATCACATCTCCTTCCATTTTCTGGTTTTCTGTGGTAAAGGAACAGTCTGCTCCGTTGGCTCCGCTCTGTCCCCAGCCTCTTTTGTTTGCATTGCCCGTGCATTTTAAGAAAAATTCATTATTGGATGACGGGGTAATGTTTACATTGTTTAAATTAAAGGTGCTCTCTGTATTTGTAGTATAGAACAGACCACCATTTTCAGAAGTCAGGCTGCCGCCGGTCATATTAAATACGGCATTTCCCACCTCAGAGTCACCGGACATGCTCTGGTATAAGATCACGGTCCAGTCGCAGTCATTCTGCTCATTTTCCTGGATATGGCCAGACAGGTCACAGTCTGTCAGTGACAGGGAATTTAAGCCTTCAATGCACACTGCTTCGGAGTTTTCTGCCGTCAGTTTGGCATCTTCCACCTCAATGTCAGCTGTACAGTAGACTGCCGGTGAACCAGTTCCAGAAGAGGTATAACTGCCGCCCTTTACACGCATGGTGCCGCCGCCTCTGTCACTTCGAATGGCTGCAGAAGACTCACCGGAGGTATGTACCGTCAGGTTTTCTGCATTGACGGTACCGCCGCCTGCTGCGTGGATACCGCCTGCAGTGTTTCCTGTAGTGGTAATGGTGGTATCAGAGATATTCACCGTACCTTTATCATAGGCAAATGCCCCTGCAGCGCCGTCAGCATCAGAAGTAATGGTTCCGCCGCTTAAATTAACGGTTCCGTCTGTAGCAAGAACAGACGCACCTACACCATAGAAACTGGAGCTGTCGCCGCCTTTGCTGTCCACAGAGGTTCTGTTTACGGTAAAATCTTTTAAAGTGACATTGGCTCCGTTAGATACCAGAACTGCGCTTTCATCTGTGCCTTCTGAGGTGTAGCTCTGGCCTGACTCTTCTGCATCTGAGGTAAATTCCTTTACAGAGGAATAAGATGTAGGTGCTGACTGACCACCGCCAGGACCGCCTGCCCCCGGTGCCCCATTGCCAGGGCCGCCCTGAGGACCGCCTGGCATGTCAGCTAACGAGATCTGTACTGCGGTTCCATTGCCGTCTGTGGTAATCTTTACAAAATCACCTTCTTTGATGTCAGAAACCTGGATCGATGCGCCGTCGGCATCTGTGAAAGTGGTAGATGTTGTAATCTTGTAGTTTGTGGTCTCGCCCTGTGGAGGCTGACCGTTTCCCTCTGGCGCTCCGCCCTGTGGTGGCTGGTTCTGGCCGTCTGGTGCTCCGCCAGGCTGCTGGCTGTCGCCGTTCTGGCCCGGCTGGCCGCTTTGGCCGTTATCTGACTGACCCTGGGAACTGT
>JBNMGK010000324.1:0-3359 GCA_050872205.1 Enterocloster sp. | reverse complement strand
CCCAGGCTGTTTTCCAGGCCTTTTCCAGTTCTTTTCCGTAATATTTTTTTGCCTCTTCTTTCTCTTCCTGGCTCATTTTCCAGGAAAATCCAAACTGTCTGGTACATGGAAGGACCGTTATTCCCGGGATCTGCTTTAAAACTTCCACTTCCCCGGAATGGTCATTTTTCAGAAAACGTTTTATCACTACTTTTTTTTCATTTCCTGCTGCGCGAATGGCAGCGCCTACAGAAGCTGTGGTCTTTCCTTTTCCATCCCCGCAGTAGATATGGACCAGGCCAGCACTTCTGCCCCCAGCTTCCCCTTTTTTATCTTCTACCTTGTTTTCCATTTTTTTCCAAATCTCCCTTGCCACCAAGTAGTCCTGTTTCTGCTACAAAACGTGACACAGTCTGCCGCTTGTGATACCGTTCTTTTACATAGAAAATGTGCAGTCTGTCCTTTGCCCTGGTCATTGCCACATAAAACATCCGGCGTTCTTCTTCCATATCCGGTTCTAAAACTGCCTTATGGTGGGGCGTTATGCCCTCATTTGCATCCAGAATATATACTACTTTAAATTCCAGCCCCTTACAGCTGTGCATGGTCATCAGACTGACCCCCTCTTTTTCTGCCTCTCTTAAGGCAGACTGCTCCTTTAGCTGCTCTTTGTACTCATCCATGTGGTTAAACCATGCCTCATAGGTTTTAAAGGGCACTGCACTTTCCTGAAGGGCATCCAAGACCTCAAACAGGTCCTCTGGCTTTAATCTTCGCTCATTGGCATACTCCCTTAAGTAATCGTCATATCCAATGGCCTTTCGGATATAGTTTACTGCCCCTGCAGGAGCCATATCTCGCAGCATTTCCAGGTCATATACCAGCTGGTCAATACGGTCTAACATCCAGTTTTTATCCTGATAAAAGGAGCGCAGCTGCTCCCAGCGGATCACTTTGCTGTCTAAGGCATCCCTGCTGATATATCTGGCAGGCCGGTTAATGATCTGGAGTATGTTGGAACGGCTCAGATCCCCTAAGGCTGCATAAATGTAGCAGAACACATTTCTGGAGATCCAGTGTTCATAAAGATTTGGCACTGTATCCCGCATATGAAAAGGGATATTATACTCCATCATCCGCTCAATTAAAAGTCTTGGCCCCTGATTGGTGCGGTATAAGACCGCCATATCTTCATAGGCGATCCCCATCTGGTGGTAATCCCGCAGTTCTTCTGTAATAGCCTTTGTCTCTGCTAAGGGGTCCGGCCACTCTTTTACAAATACAGGACAGCCTTTTCCACGGTTTCCATGGATCTCTTTCTGGAAGCGTGTTTTATTATTGGCGATCAGCTTTCCTGCGCTCTGGATCACCGGATCTACGCAGCGGTAATTTACATCTAACAAGATCCGCTCTGCATCCGGATAATCTTTTTCAAAGCCCAGCATCAGCTCCGGTCTTGCGCCACGGAAACGGTAAATAGACTGATCATCATCTCCTACGATAAACAGGTTGTTTTCCGGCAGAGCCAGCATTTTTACGATCTCATACTGGATCTGGTTAATATCCTGAAATTCATCAATCAATATGTACTTATATTTTCTCTGCCATGCCTGCAAAATATCCTTGCGCTCTTTAAAAAGCTCATAGCACATAGCAAGCATGTCATCAAAGTCCAGAAGTCCCTGTTTACGAAGACGCCTTTCATAGCCATCATACAGTTCTTTGAAAACGGTCTGGGAACAGCTTTTTGCATAATAATTATCAAGGGACATTAATTCCCCTTTTATGAGGCTGATCTCTGACAATACAGAAGCAATAAACTCCCCTTCGTCCTCGATCTCCAGATCCGTCTGATCTAACTGCTCCCTGATAAACTGGATGCGCTGCTCTTCTTTTACAATATTGGATGCCTGATACCGGTATGCCAGTTTTAATATCATAAAAAAGACAGAATGGAAGGTCCCAAAAGAGACTCTGCTGCATCCTGTCCCGGTTATCCGTTCATATCGTTCTTTCATTTCACGGGCTGCCGCCCTGGTAAAGGTGATCACCAGGATATTTCCAGGCTCCACGCCCACTTTCTCCGTTAAATAACGGACCCGGTTGGTAATGACCGTAGTCTTACCTGAGCCGGGTCCTGCAAGTACAAGGGCAGGTCCGTCTGTGTGACGGATCGCCCTTTTCTGTGCTTCATTAAAAGCCATGTATTAAGCCTCCAGCATTTCAATGCCTTTGCGGATACGTTTTAATGATTCTTCTTTTCCAAGAACTTCCATGATCTCAGTTGCTCCTGCAGGAGTCATCTGCTTACCGGAAACAGCAGTACGTACCGGCCACATAACAAAGCCAGTCTTTACGCCAGTCTCACTTACATAAGCAGAAAGTGCTGCAAACAGGGCATCATTGCTGAAATCTTCCTGTGCTTCCAGAATAGGAAGTACATCTTTTAATACCTTAAGGGAAGTCTCTGCATTTGTCTTCATCTTCTTGTGAGTATACATAGCAATATCATACTCAGGAAGCTCCTCAAAGAAATCAATATGATCCTTGATCTCCGGGAATACTTCGATTCTGGTCTTGACCATGTTTGCGATCTTCTTAAGGTCTAAGTCTTTCTTGATCACTTCTTTTAAGTATGGCTCAGCCAGCTTATAGAAACGGTCAAAATCCATTGCCTTGATATACTCGCCGTTCATCCAGCGAAGCTTGGTCATATCAAAAACAGACGGAGACTTGTTCATACGGTGGTAATCAAATTCTTTTACCATCTCTTCCAGAGAGAAGATCTCGTTATTGCCTTCTGGAGACCAGCCAAGAAGTGCCACATAGTTTACGATTGCTTCTGGAACAAAGCCCTGTTCTACCAGGTCCTCAAAAGAGGAATGTCCGCAGCGCTTGCTTAACTTGTGATGAGTCTCATCTGTGATCAGCGGGCAGTGTACATAAACCGGCACTTCCCAGCCAAAAGCGTCATAAAGGCGGTTGTATTTTGGAGAAGATGAAAGATACTCATTTCCTCTTACTACGTGGGTGATGCCCATAAGATGATCGTCTACTACGTTTGCAAAGTTGTAGGTAGGATAACCGTCAGATTTGATCAGTACCATGTCATCCAGTTCAGAGTTGTCTACAGTGATATCTCCGTAGATCTCATCATGGAAAGTAGTAGTTCCCTCAGTTGGGTTGTTCTGACGGATAACAAATGGCTTTCCAGCAGCCAGATTTGCCTCGATCTCCTCTTTGGAAAGATGCAGACAGTGCTTATCATAGGTCATGATCTCCTCACCGTTTACAGTCTTTCTTAAGGTCTCCAGACGCTCTGGTGTACAGAAGCAGTAATATGCTTCTCCTTTTTCTACCAGCTGTTTAGCATACTTCAT
>JBNMGK010000390.1:0-2499 GCA_050872205.1 Enterocloster sp. | reverse complement strand
ATTGTTGTACCGATCGTTCTGTTTTCTATTATGTGCGGTATTATTTCTATGAGCGATATCAAAAAGGTAGGCGCCATTGGACTAAAAACCGTTGTGTTTTACCTGTTTACCACTGCGTTTGCAGTTACCATTGGCCTGACTGGCGGCAATCTGTTTAAATCTTTGTTCCCAGTCATTGCTACTACAGATCTTTCCTATGAAGCAGCGGAGGCAACTTCTTTTATGGATACGCTGGTGAATATTTTTCCGTCCAACTTTGTTTCACCAATGGTCAATGCCAATATGCTTCAGATCATTGTTATGGCAATCCTGCTTGGCTTTGCTATTATTCTGGTGGGTGAGAAAAATGTGCGTGTGGTAAGTGCATTTAATGATCTGAATGAGATTTTTATGAAGTGCATGGAAATGATCCTAAATCTTTCCCCAATCGGTGTATTTTGCCTGTTGTGTCCGGTTATTGCGGTCAACGGCCCAACAATTATCGGCTCCCTGGTCATGGTTCTTCTTGCGGCGTACATCTGTTATGTTGTTCATGCAGTTTTTGTTTATTCTGCAACTGTAAAATTACTGGGTGGTCTTAGCCCGTTGAAGTTTTTTAAAGGAATGTTACCGGCTATTATGTTTGCATTTTCCAGTGCATCCTCTGTGGGAACTCTTCCTATCAACTTAAGCTGTACAGAAAAACTGGGAGCAAAAAAAGAGATCGCATCTTTTGTACTTCCTTTAGGAGCAACCATCAACATGGATGGTACAGCAATCTATCAGGGTGTTTGTGCAATTTTTATTGCATCCTGTTATGGCATCAATCTGACCCTTAGCCAGATGATCACAATTGTCCTGACTGCAACCCTGGCATCTATTGGAACGGCTGGAGTTCCTGGTGCTGGTATGATCATGCTGGCTATGGTATTGACTTCTGTTGGACTGCCTGTAGATGGAATTGCACTGGTAGCTGGCGTAGACCGAATTTTTGATATGGGCCGTACCACTGTTAATATCACCGGTGATGCAGCCTGCACAATTGTTGTTTCCAATCTGGAAACCAAGAGGGAAGAGAAGAAGGCTGCTTCTTAAAAACTTATGGAATAATGAGAAAAATACTGTCGCTAACTGGATATTTTATCCGGTTGGCGGCAGTATTTTTCTATACAAATTCCAAAAATTTCTGGATTATAGGGTTTTCTGTATGAGGGTTGTATATAGCTGCAATATCGATCCGGTCGGATTTTTCATCTAACGGGACCATAACAAGATTATGGGCGCTGCGGCAGGAAAAAGCAGCATAGGAAGGAACGATGGCAATTCCCATACCTGCACACACCATAAGCGCAGTAATGTTAAAATGTTCGGAATGGTGGGTAAATTTAGGGGTGAAACCGGCTTTGCTAAAGTGAGATATAGTACTTTCAAACTGGCCAGATTGTTCTTCGATCCCCCAAAGGCCGGTAAATATGAAATCTTCATTTTTCAAGTCACTTAGATTCAACTGGCTTCGGAAAGACCATACTGTTCTTTATGCAAAAGCAATCATGGACTTTTTTACGGCTCTTATTTTTGGAACAACCTCAGGTTTTCTTGTGGGACTGATCGCAATTCCACAATTTGCAGTGCAGATGATCCTGTATAGCGCATCCTCCTATATCCTGCCCTTTGTAAGTGATGTGATGCTGAATAATTTTAAAGCCTGCGGTGGTATGCTTACTCTGGCAGTTGGCCTTAAAATTGCAGACATCAAATATATGAAAGTATTGAATTTAGTACCAGCTTTGATTTTAATTTTCCCTTTTTCCATTTTGTTATAAAACGTAAGATAAGTGAATGAATGAAAAGACATCGTTACTGCAAGACGGTGTCTTTTTATATGTGCAGTTTTTTATATAGGCATAAAATCCTATTAACCAATTGACAAAGTAGGAAATAAAAGGTATGATTGGCACAAAAGAAAAACAGGCAGATCAGACAAAATCTGTGGAAAGGAGCTTGCTTTATGACAAAATCCCAGATTCGAAAATACGCTTTTATGAAATCACTTCCCATTATGTGCAGTTATATTTTTGTAAGTATGGCATATGGAATCATGATGGAAAATGCGGGATTTAAGTGGTATTATTCCCTGTTGGTGAGTCTGACTGTGTATACAGGTGCTTTTCAGTTTGTGCTGATCACATTTTTAAGCAGTGGAGCTTCTATTATAACGGTAGCATTAACAGCTCTTTTTATGAACAGCCGCCAGAGCTTTTACAGCCTGACATTCCTGGAAGATTTTAAGAAAATGGGAAAACGGATGTTTTATATGATCCATACAATGACAGATGAAACGTATGCTGTAAACTGTACATTGGAGTTACCTCAGAAAGAAAAAGAAGATACCATGTTTCTGGTGGCATTTTTTAGCCGCTGTTACTGGATGTTTGGAGCGGTAGCAGGAGGTGTTTTAGGACAGTTGCTTCCGTGGGATATGGAAGGCATTGATTTTTGTATGACAGCATTGTTTGTGAT
>JBNMGK010000021.1:0-17891 GCA_050872205.1 Enterocloster sp. | reverse complement strand
GCCTATGATGTGTGGAAAGAAAAGAAGAATTATGGCAAGGTTTCCATGGGAGTCGTGAGAACCACCTATCTTATTGATGAACAGGGGATCATTGTGAAAGCAAATGATAAGGTTAAAGCAGCAGATGATCCTGAAAATATGCTTAAGGAACTGAACGGATGAAGATCATATTATCACCTGCAAAAAAAATGAATGTGGATACAGACAGCATTGAGCCAGCAGGATCACCTGTTTTTATAAGGGAGACAAAGGAAATACTGGACTGGCTGAAGCAGAAGTCCAGAGAAGAATTAAAGGCAATCTGGAAATGTAATGATAAGATCGCAGAGCAGAATTTTGAAAGGTTAGAGAATATGGACCTTTTTAACAGGCTGACTCCGGCGATCCTGGCTTACGAAGGGATTGCCTTTCAGTATATGGCTCCGGCAGTATTTGAAACCAGGCAGTTAGAATATGTGCAAAGCCACTTAAGGATACTGTCTGCATTTTACGGTGTTTTAAAACCAATGGATGGAGTGACCCCGTACCGTCTTGAGATGCAGGCAAAAGCTGCTATAGGGGATACAAAAAACTTATACGATTACTGGGGCAGCAGGTTATATCATGAAGTAAAAGATGACAGTGGGATCATAATTAACCTGGCATCAAAAGAGTACTCAAAATGTATAGAAAAATATCTGTCTCCTGAGGATCGGTATATTACGATCACTTTTTGCGAATTCTCCGGGGGCAGACTGGTAACAAAAGGTACCTATGCCAAAATGGCCCGGGGTGAAATGGTTAGATATATGGCAGAGAACCTGCTGGAAGATCCTTTAGATATAAAGAAATTTAACCGGTTGGGTTATGGATTCAGAGAGGATCTGTCGTCAGAGTTAGAATATATTTTTGAACGGAAAACAGAGGAGAGAAAATGAAAAATTATGTATACATGACTGACAAGGACAATGTAGTGACCATGATCCGTCAGCTAAATGCCGGAGAAATGATCCATGTAGATGGAGCAGAGATCAAAGCAAACCAGGATATCCCTGTATACCATAAAATTGCGATCAAAGAGATCAAAGCCGGAGAGACTGTTGTAAAATATGGGGAAAGCATAGGCACAGCCAGCTGCGATATCCATGCAGGCGACTGGGTCCATACCCAGAATTTAGAATCAGGCAGAGGCCGCGGTGACCGTTAGAAGAAGGGGAAATATAATTATGAAATTAATGGGATACAAAAGAGAAAATGGTACTTTTGGGATAAGAAATCATCTGTTGATCCTGCCGACCTCTGTCTGTTCCAGCGAGACAGCACAGAGAATTGCCACATTAGTGCCCGGGGCAGTTGCAGTTCCTCATCAGCATGGCTGCTGTCAGGTAGGGGCAGATTACCTTCAGACTGTAAATACACTGGTTGGTTTTGGAAAAAATCCCAATGTAGGAGCAGTGCTGGTTGTCAGTCTCGGCTGTGAGGGCATTCAGCCGGAGGTGGTAGCAGACCAGATCCGGGAGAGTAAAAAGCCCGTTGAAACGGTGATCATCCAGGAGTGCGGCGGTACATTAGGCTGTATTGCCAAAGGTGCTGAAATTGCAGCTAAAATGGCCAGAGAACTTTCTGTTCAAAACAAGGTAGAATTTGACATCAGCGAACTTGTTTTAGGCCTGGAGTGCGGAGGAAGCGATCCAACCAGTGGTATTGCAGGCAATCCTTCTGTAGGAGCAGCTTCTGATAAGCTGATAGAGCTTGGCGGTACAAGTATCCTCAGCGAGACCACAGAGCTTATAGGCGCAGAGCATCTGGTAGCAGCCCGTTGTGTGACAAAAGAAATGGGTGATAAGCTTACAACCATGGTGAAGCACATTGAAGATAAATCAAAGCTTTATGGAGTGGATCTTCGTGGTACACAGCCTACACCGGGCAATATTGCAGGCGGACTTACGACCATTGAAGAGAAATCTCTTGGATGCATTCACAAAGCAGGTCAGAGTCCTGTAATCGGCGTTTTAGAGTACTCAGAAAGCATTGATCCGAAAATCCATGGCCTTTATTTTATGGATACACCAGGTGAAGATATTGATTCCATTACAGGCATGGTTGCAGGCGGGGCCCAGATCATCCTTTTTACCACAGGACGTGGAACCCCTACGGGCAGTCCCATTGCACCTGTTATTAAAGTTACAGGAAATCCTGAAACCTATGAAAAAATGAGAGATAACATTGATATAAATGCCGGCAGGATCATTACTGAAGGAAAAACGCCGCAGGATATTGGTGTAGAGATCTTCGATAAAATGGTTGCTGTGGCAAATGGTGAGCTGACCAAAGCAGAGGTTCTTGGACACAAGGAGTTTGGAATATACCGTATAGGAGATACATTCTAAAAGATGCAGGATTATATATTAGAAGTGTGTGTGGACAGCGTAGAATCGGCGCTGGCGGCGAAACGGGGCGGTGCAACACGGTTGGAATTATGCGCAAACCTGGTGATCGGCGGGACAACACCGGGATATACTTTATTTGAACAGGTAAAAGAGGAAACAGGCCTTCCTGTCAGAGTGCTGATACGACCAAGATTTGGCGATTTCTTATATACACAGTATGAATACCAGCAGATGCTTGCGGATATTCGCCATTTTGTCCAGACAGGTGCTGACGGAGTGGTGATTGGAAGTCTGAATGCAGATGGTACACTTAATGAAGAGCAGATGAGCGGGATGATTAAAGCAGCGGGAAACTGCGGCATTACATTACACCGTGCTTTTGACGTATGCGCAGACCCGGTTGCAGCACTGAAAAAAGCAGCAGAAATGGGCGTGGATACGATTCTGACATCAGGACAGGAAGCAGACTGCCTTTCAGGAAGCAAAGGGATCCGGCATCTGATCCAGATATCTGCCAATCTGCCTAAGATCGAAAACATCAGCAGTAAACTGACTATATTAGCAGGTGGTGGAGTGAAAGCATCCAATATTGCAGAAATTGCCAGAGCAACAGGAGCCCATGCTTTCCATATGTCCGGTAAAAAGCTTTGCTCCAGCGGCATGCATTATCGGAATGAGCGGGTGCATATGGGCCTTAAAGAACTAAGCGAGTTTGAGATCTATCGTACCGATGAAGAAGAGATCCGTCAGGCTGCGAAAATCCTGCAGAATAAATTACATGAAAAGGGGCAGAAACAGTATGAAGATTGCGCTTTTCCAGATGGAAAATAAGGGAACGGTCCATGAAAACCTGCAGCAGAGTATACAGGCTATAGAAGAGGCAGCTTTGCAGAGCGCAGACCTGATCCTGTTTCCAGAGGTACAGTTGACAGAATTTTTTCCCCAGTATCCCGGACAGGAGGTTTCCAGATATAGGATCAGCCGGGATTCTAAGATTCTGCAGGCATTTTGTAATGCGGCAAGAGAGCATCACATTATGGTAGTGCCAAATCTTTATCTGTATGAAAACCAGAACCCCTTTGATGCAAGCTTTCTGATCCAGAAAGACGGAAATATTGCAGGGATCCAGAAGATGGTGCATGTAGCCCAGGCAAATCAGTTTTTTGAGCAGGATTATTATACACCATCTGATGATGGCTTTCATGTATTTGACACAGAATATGGAAAGATCGGGATCGTGGTATGCTTTGACCGGCATTATCCGGAAAGTATCCGCACAGAAAGCCTTATGGGAGCGGATCTGATCCTGATCCCCACTGTGAATACAAAAGCAGAACCATCAGAAATGTTTGAATGGGAGCTTAAGGTACAGGCGTTTCATAACAGCGTGTATATTGCCATGTGCAACCGGGTGGGGACAGAAGGAAAAATGGAATTTTCAGGAGAGTCTGTAGTGATTGATGCAAATGGAGATACCATTATAAAAGCAGATGATAAAGCGCAGATCCTGTATGCAGATATTGATATGAAGCAGGCAGGTCAGATCCGAAGCAGACGCCCTTACACTAATCTGCGCCGAAAAGAGTTTTACCTGTAAAGAAACAGCTTCTATAACCTAGAATTACTTAAAAAATTACCGGAGATTATATGAAACAGAGTATTCAGCTGTCGGATCATTTTGGCTTTAGCCGTTTGATCCGATTTACGATTCCATCTATCTTAATGATGATCTTCACCTCTATTTATGGTGTGGTAGATGGATTTTTTGTATCAAATTTTGTAGGAAAAACACCCTTTGCAGCGGTGAATTTTATTATGCCGTTTCTCATGGTGGTAGGAGCCATGGGTTTTATGTTCGGTACTGGTGGAAGTGCCCTACTATGGGTGAAGGGAAACGGGAAAAAGCCCAGGATATTTTTTCGCTTTTGATCTGTGCCACAGCCGTATCCGGTATGGTGATCGCAGTTATCAGCAGTCTTTTTCTGCGCCATATTGCCGTGTTTCTTGGAGCTGAGGGAGAGATGTTGGAAAACTGCGTCCTGTATGGCCGGATTATTCTTGTTGCCCTTCCGTTTTTAATGCTGCAGTACGCTTTTTCCAGTCTTTCTGTAACAGCAGAAAAGCCAAAGCTTGGTCTGATCGTAACGATTATATCAGGCGTGCTTAATATGGTGGGTGATGCCCTGTTTATGGGTGTATTTAAATGGGGTATTGCCGGAGCAGCTATGGCATCTGCCATGGGACAGATCGTAGGAGGAACGGTGCCTCTTGTATATTTTCTGAGAAAGAACAGCAGCAGTCTGCAGATCAGAAAACCAAAATGGAATGGAAGAGCCCTTCTTCGTGCCTGTACCAATGGTGTGTCAGAGCTTATGAGTAACATTTCCATGTCCATCGTAGGCATGCTTTATAATGCACAGCTGATGCGGTATGCCGGGGAAGATGGAGTTGCAGCCTATGGAACCATTATGTATGTGGATTTTATTTTCCTGGCTATTTTTATTGGCTATGCTACAGGGGTGGCTCCTGTTGTCAGCTATCATTACGGGGCTGGAAATAAGAAAGAATTGAACAATCTGTTAAAGAGAAGTAGTGTTCTGATCGCAGCAGCATCCTTAGCTATGCTGCTTTCATCTGAACTGCTGGCAAGACCATTGGCCAGCATTTTCGTTGGCTATGATGCCGAACTTCTGGAAATGACAGCTCATGCCTATTCTATTTATGCCATTTCATTTTTATTCTGTGGCTTTTCTATCTTCGGTTCTGCCTTTTTTACGGCACTGGGAGATGGATTTACTTCTGCAGTGATCGCATTCCTTCGTACTCTGGTCTTTGAGAGCGCATCGGTCATTATTCTGCCAATGATCTTCGGCTTAAACGGGATCTGGAGCGCCATTATTGTGGCAGAGTGCATGTCTGTGACCGTATCAGTGATCTTTTTAGTGGCAAAGAGAAGACAGTATCAATATTTTTGATCTGATTCCAATTGTTAACTATAATAAAAATATAGTTGACAATTGGAATCGGCTTTGTTATACTCAAATCGTTTTCGGAGACAATTAATATAACACTTTACTGCAAACAGAATATTTGTATAAAACATCATTTACAGACAGAAAGGAAGCTTATAACTGCTATGGATCACACAAAAAGGCTTCTGGGACTGGAAAAGACACTTTCAGGGCTTGCAGGATATGAAGGCTGGATGATCGCAAAGTGCAGGTTTTGCTTTGATGAAAAGAAAGGGAACCATGCCGGCAGGACAGTGGATTTTGATCAGCCGGAGGATAAAAGTCCTGTTTATCAGATGCAGGTTTTAAAAAGTGATGCAAGACTGGCACAGGTTTGTATTACAGAGGAGAGCAGAGGAAAAGAGGACAGCTTAAATGTCACCCTTATTGATCCGGGATGCTTTTCCGGTGAGAAAGAACCATGGAGAACAAGCGTTCTCGCGAAAACCAGTCAGTCAGCCTTTTCTTTAACAATAACAGAAAAAGAGATCCAGTCATATTTACAGACAGTAAATGACACAAATCCCATTCATCAGGGAGAGCGTGCCATTGTTCCAGGCTTTCTTATGGTAAACAAGATGTTTGAAATGTTTCAGATCTTTACAACATGTCCTATTCAGGTGGATGTCCGTTTTCTTACACCCTTACAGGTGGGAGAAGAGGCAGAGTTTACTGCAAAAACAGAAGAAAGTAAGAGGACCATCTTACTTAAAACTTCTGACAGGACTATTTTAAAGGCAGTTGTAACAGAGATCTGAAGCGATCAACCATAGTCATATATTCTGCGTGATAAAAGAAAGGACGAAAATGATATGAGTCAGACAGCATCAAAATCCATTAACAGCGCAAAAACACACAGCATCTGGAATATACGAAGCCTTACCATCATGGCACTGATGACAGCGCTTCTGATCGTATCCACTTATATAAAGATCCCGCTTCCATTTTCTACAGCCAGCATTACAGCCCAGACATTAATGGTAAACCTGATCGGTCTGCTTCTTTCCCCCTTACAGACACTGGCTGTTATGGTAACATGGATCCTGTTAAGTGTTGTTGGAATCGGCGGTTCTTTAGGAAAGCTTTTAGGACCGGCAGGCGGATACCGCTATGGCAACCTGGTAGCAGCTGTTCTGATCTCCATGTTCTGCTGCAAAGTTAAAAAAGTAAGATGGCAGACTGCATTTATCATTATCGTGGGAATCCCGGTGATCTATCTGTTTGGCGCAGTCCAGATGAAATATGTGACCAACCAGCCATGGGGCGCCATTATGATCCAGGCAGTGCTTCCATTTATTCCGCTTGATATTGTAAAATGTTTTGCAGCAGCAGGAATTGCAAAGCCTCTGCGCAGATTATTCCCAACAGATTAAGTGTACAACAGATAAGGGTATAAGCTTATGGATAATGTATGGATCTTAGGAGGCGCAAGAAGCTTTATCGGTGTAAAGGATGGTATGTATCGTAAAATCCCGGCTGAAGTTTTAGGCGCCCAGGTTTTAAAAGAAATAAAAGAAAGATTCACTTTAAAAGACAATGAGATCGACTACATAATAGGTGGAAATGCCGTGGCGGGAGGTGGAAACATCACCCGCCTTATGGCGCTTACAGCAGGTTTAAGTGAAGAGATACCTGCTGTTACCTTAGATCTCCAGTGTGGTTCTGCCCTGGAAAGCATTACAGCGGCAGCTGCAAAGATCGAAAGCGGTCTGGCAGATCTGGTGATCGCAGGAGGCTTTGAAAGCTCATCTACACAGCCCCTTCGCATGTGGAATCCCAACCACCCGGATCATCAGGAAGGAAAAAGCTATACAGTGGCAAAATTTATTCCTGGTTTTCAGGGAGAGCAGGTGATGCTTGAAGGCGCAGAAAAGACGGCCCTTACAGAAAATGTTACCAGGGCAGAAATGGATCCATGGGTGCTGTTAAGTCATAAAAGAGCAGTCCAGGCAGCCAAAGAAGGGATTCTGTCAGATATCCAGATTTCCATTGAAGGAAGCAAAAAAGACGAGGGCATAAGACCTTCTATGAGCCAGCGGTTATTAGACCGTCTTCCCTGTTTACTGCCAGGGGGATCCAGGATCACAGCTGCCAATGCCTGTCTGATGCACGATGGAGCAGCCTTTGTAATTCTTTGTTCTGAAAAATACAGGAAAGCCCATGACTTATCACCTCAGGCGGCTTTCCGTTTTGGGACAGCCATTGGCAGTGATCCTTTTATGAGCCCTAAAACAGCGGTTCTGGCCATTAGAAAGCTCCTTAGACAAAGGGGACTTTCCGTAGATGAAATTGACAGCCTGGAAGTCAATGAAGCCTTTGCTGTGATCGATGTGCTTCTGGAACGGGAATTTCCGGGGATCAGAGACAGGTTAAATCCTTTAGGCGGTGCTCTTGCTTATGGACATCCATATGGCGCTTCCGGAGCCATTATCCTTTTGCATCTGCTAAAAGATCTGGAGCTGAACCAGGGCAGATTTGGAATCTGCGGTGTGGCGGCAGCAGGTGGAATCGGAACAGCCCTTCTGGTAGAAAGAGTATAAGGCATAAAAAGTACATCTGGGAGATAGAGGTTATGGGAAAGATCAGCAACTATCTGGAAATGATAGAAGATATACAAAACAAAACACCAGAAAAAGAAGCATTTTGTACAGGAAACAGTTCTCTTACATACAGGGAACTGTTTCTTCTGGTTAAGGAAAAACAGAAAAACTGGAAACCGGCAGATCACAAACAATTATATTTCATCCAGCAGGAACGCACCTTAGATCAGCTGACTGAGTTTTTAGCCTGTCAGGGAACGGGCTATGTGCCGGTGATCCTTCCAAAGGATATGACAGAAGATAAAAAGGCTGCACTGGTACAAAAGTTCTGTGTAGAAATCAGCGGACGCGCTACTGGCGCCTCCTCGATATGCTTGGCAACGAAAATCCCGGAAGAAGCCTGTATGGCAGTTATGACCTCGGGAACCTCCGGTGAGAATAAACTGCTTTTCAGGACCTTTGAAAGCTGGTATGACTATTTTCCCATTCAGAATGAGGTTTTTCATATTACATCAGAAAGCCGGCTGTTTATGCAGGGAAGTCTGGCTTTTACAGGAAATATGAACCTGTATATGGCCCAGCTGTCTGCAGGTGCCACTATTCTTTCAGAAGACCGCTTTGATCCCAGATTGTGGATAAAGGATATCATACAGTGGCAGGCAGACGGCGTTTACCTGATCCCAACAAAACTTCATGCCCTGTATCAGGCATTGAAACACGAAAATCATGATCCGGTAGAACAGATCCAGACCATTTTAAGCGGATCCCAGAGCCTTGGAAAAAAAGAGGCTATGGAGCTAAAGACATTTTTTCCAAAAGCAGAGATCACCCTTTACTATGGTGCCAGTGAATTAAGCTATGTTACCTACATCCGGGACCGGGAAATGAATGAAGACAAGACCCGGATCGGCCGTCCCTTCCCAAAGGTGGATGTATGTCTGAAAGAGGGCAGACTGCTGGTAAATACAGCCTTCGGGGTGATAGGAGCAGGAAAAGAGGCGAGCGCCGGAGACTATGCACATAGAGATCCAGAAGGGTATTTCTGTTATGACGGGAGAAAAGACGATATCTGCAACATCAATGGCAGGAAAATATCTGCGATCCACGTGGAACAGGCCATATTAAACCTGGGAGTTGCAAAACAGACAGCTGTAAGGCCTGTAGAAAAGAATGGGAGGGAATATCTGGCTGCGTGGATCGTTCTCAAAGAAAAAACGCTGTCTGTGGGAGCCGGGGAGATCCGCAGGCTGCTTAAAAATTCTTTGTCTGAAGAAGAAATTCCAAGATATATTTTCTTTCTGGATGCTTTTCCGGTGAGTGAAAGTGGAAAGATACTAAAAAGGGATTTGTGTCCGGTGGATTTTGAACGCTGATCCCTTATATCAGAACAGATGTATAAAGCTATCTGCTTTTTGTAATGTTTTCCCGGTACTGGCTTGGAGTACAGCCAAAATATTTTTTAAACACCTTCATAAAATAAGAAGGTTCCTGATAGCCGGAGAGCAGTGCCACTTTGGAAACAGGCACATTACTGGTGGTTAAAAGCTTTTCCGATTCAGACATCCGTTCCTCTAGTACAAGGGCAGTAAAATTCTTTCCCATGATCTGGCGGATCAGGTCGCTGGCATAAGGAGTACTGATGTGAAAATAGCTGGCCACATCCGGAAGTGTGATGGTTGCCAGCTGCTGACGGATCAGTTTGCGAAGCTGGGCTTCAAATGCCAATGGATCAATGTGGGCCTTTTTGTGGTCTGTATTTTCCAGAAGAAAGCTGGCAATGTCCTCTGTCAGCTGGGAACGCATATTGGAAAAATAATGGTCAGAGGAAACCCGCAGCCATTTAAAACAGGAAGGGGAAAACTGCTTTATTTTCTTTATATAGGGATAGGTTTCTTCTGCTTCAGAGACTACCTCATCATCTGGACTGCTGATCCAGAGAATGGATTTTTCAGAGATGGCCTTAAGACAGGAGCCAATGGAAAGCCGTCCGGCACTTCCTTTTATCTCGTTGGTGAGAGCTTCCATATCTGTACCGTGGATATAAGGGATCCCTTCCTCTAACAGGTCATTTAAGTGATCTCTGTAGCTGTCATTTTCAAGACCAAGCAGATAGATGCGCCACAGATCGCAGGGAGCTAAGAATACACCGCCTTTTACCTGGGAACAAAGAGCGATCATACGGGCTGCATTGACACAGCCTAAGCTGTGGCCGATAAAGAAAATGTGGTTTTTGTCAAAATTGTACTGGGTATCATTTAATACAAAATCTAAAACAGCCTTTGTATCTTCAAAACTTCCCTCAAAAGAAAAATCACCTTCGCTGCCCCAGCAGCCCCGGTAGAAGAAGATAACAGAAGAGAAGCCGGTTCTTCGAAGAGATTGTGCCAGGTCCAGGTTTTTTTCATGTCCCGGATAACCGTGGGTGAAGATCAGAACAGGATGAGGCCCGTCACCTTCTGCTGTATATACGGTACACAAAATACGTCCTGCCGGTCCGTAGACGGCAGGTGCATATAAAGATGCGCCATTTACTGTTCTCATGTGCATATCCCCTTTGGCAAAAGTATATGCGTATTTTAGCATGAGAGGCGGAAAATGTCAAAAAAAGAACAAATAATAGATCCCTCGTTAAAAACGGGGGATCTATGTGGGAACAATATTAAATTGCCAGATTTTTAAAGAATTCTGTTACAACATCAGAGATTTCCAACCGGTAATCGGAAAAGAAATGATCCGTTGGATATTCTAAGGTTTTTACATTTTTACCGCCTGATGCATCGATGGCATCTAAAAGGGGCTGTAAATGACCTTTTTTCGGTGTGCAGATATCCAACGATCCGGTAATACATAATAAAGGCTTTTGAGAAAGCGCAGAAGCCTGATATTCTAAAGCAAATTCTTTTTCATGCTCTATGGCTTCTTTATAAAGGCAGCCTTCTGTCAGTCCGGTCAGCCAGTTTACACTGTCATTTAATACATCTTCCAGAACTTTTGCATTTTCCGGATCACTCTGGGTGATTTTTCCAATGCGTCCTACATTGCAGGGCATTAGAAGAGCAGCGCCCTTTATTTCAGATCGTCTGGCTGTGATCTGTCCGCAGACGAAACCGCCCAGACTGTGTCCGGCTGCATAGATCTTTTCCTTGTCAAAATCATAGGTTGTATCATTTAAAATAAAATCAAGAACTGTTTCAGCGTCATCCAAGTCATTTTGCAGAGAATAATTTCCGCTGCTTCCCCAACTGCCGCTGTAGTGGAATGTCATTACGTGAAAGCCGGCCCGTCTGAATGCCTGTGCAAGATCCAGGTTCTGTTCACATCCGGGAATACCATGAAGAAGGAGAATCGTAGGATGGGGGCCTTCGCCTCCTGCCGTGTATAAGGTGGCAAGAAGCTTTCCATGTTTTCCAGGGATTATGATACCATTAAGATCGGGCCGGCTGCAACAGGCGCCAAAATGAGTTTCTTTCGCATTCGTATTTTTACAACACATATAAACAGTCCTTTCTGACTATCATTCTTTGTTTTCTGCTTCTGCCAGTTCTTTGTTCAGATCTCTCTTATACCAGTCTTTTCCGTACAGGAAACGGGAAACCAGCATAGAAGCAACTGTGTCACCACAGGAATTGATCAGAGTACAGCCGGCATCAAACAGCTGTGTCATCATCATAAGTACGGGAAGAGCAATTACAGGGAAACCAAAGGAAGAAATAAGCATGGTCTCCATAGCAGCGCCACCGCCAGGAACAGAAGATACAGCAACAGAAGCACATACAGCAATGGTCAGTGCAAAAGCGTAATCACCAATGCTTCTAAATGGATGTCCAAATAAGGTGCAGCAGAGCACGATCTCGTAAATAGTAGCAAGGCAGGCACCGTCCATATGGCAGGTAGCACCAACAGGTACAACAACAGAGCTGACTACTCTTGGAACACCTAACTTATCACAGGCATCCAGCTGCATTGGAAGAGCAGCAGCAGAAGAACGGGTACCAAGTGCAGTTAATGCAGGTGTAAGGATTTCCTTAAAATAATGTTTTACGCCCCATGGACCAGCTGCAATAAATGCGTAAAGTCCAAGGAATACAAAGAAGTAAACAAATACAGTTGGATAATAGATCAGAAGTCCACGTCCGTAGCTCTTTAACAGATCAGAACCATATGTACCGGTCAGGTTTGCAAAGTAAGCCATCAGGCCAATGGGAGCGGCCTTCATTAAAATAGCAACCATTTTGTAGAATACCAGGGACATATTGTTTAACCAGTTTGCAATTTCACGGCCTTTTTCACCAAGGGAAGAAACGGTAACGCCAAAGAATACGGTAAATACGATCAGTGCCAGGATATGGCCTCTGGAAATAACATCCGGGAAGTCACCAACTGTAAAGGTATTAACGATCTGGTCACCGATACTGGATGCTGCAGCCTGTGCAGTTGCATCGCCTGCGCCTAACTGAACGGAAGTATCAACACCAAAAATATTTAATACGATAAACATAAAACTTCCGGCAATGGCTGCAGTTACTACGAAGATCAGCAGTGTAAATCCTAACAGCTTTCCAACGCTCTTTGTATCGCTGATATTAGCGATAGAACTGGAAATAGAGAAGAAAAGCAGTGGAACCAGCAGTACAAACAGCAGGTTCAGCCAGATCTGGCCAATTGGATACAGAAATGATGCTTTTTCTCCCATCACCATTCCGATGATGGCGCCTAAGATAACAAAGGCAATAAGGATTAATGGTTCACGGTAGGCAGAAGCCTTTTTCTTTTTTTCACCCATAGATAATTCCCTCCTAAGAATTTATGTTACACACACTATAGAAGTTTTTAGAGGGCTTTTCAATCAACAATAATAATAATTGAACTGTAATATTTTAAGATATAATGTGTCCAAAAGAAAAATAAGCGACACCGAAGGTGGCATTTATTTTTCTTGGACCATTAACGAACAAATCGTCTGCGTAAGCAGACAGTAGAGCGCAAAGCGCGGGATTTGTGAGTGCAGTTTGAGATTTATTTGATAATATCTGAATTTTCTGAATGTTTATAATCCTATTGACTTGAAGTTGACTTCAGGCTGTATACTTAAAGCAAATGTAATAGGAGGAAACACTTTATGAGCAATGTAAAACCAGTACCTGGAACAAATGGAAACCAGTATATTCCGTATGATCAGAGAACAGGGGAAGAATCCGTTGTATATTTCACCAGAGACCTGTCCGCTGCCGGTTTAAAGAAGATCTACGACCGTATCCAGTCCCGCATTACCGGTAAGACCGGTGTAAAGCTGCATACAGGTGAAAAGAATGGTCCGAACATTATTCCTCGTCCATGGGTAAAAGAATTAATGGCAGACAAGATGGATGATGCAGTGATCGTTGAAACCAATACTTATTATGAAGGTGACCGTTATACTACTGAGCAGCACAGAGAGACCTTAAAGGTAAATGGCTGGACCTTCTGCCCTGTAGATATTATGGACGAAGACGGAACAGCCATGCTTCCTGTAAAGAATGGAAAATGGTTTACAGAAATGTCTGTAGGAAAAAATCTGTTAAATTATGAGTCTCTTCTGGTGCTGACTCACTTTAGAGGCCATGTAATGGGCGGATTCGGCGGATCTAACAAGAACATTGGTATCGGCTGTGCAGATGGACGGATCGGTAAGGCTATGATCCATACAGTAGAAGGCTCTGACAATATGTGGAGTATTGCAGAAGAGGAGCTGATGGAGCGTATCACAGAGTCCACCAAATCGGTAGTAGATCATTTTGGCGAACATATTGCATTTATTAATGTAATGCGCAATATGTCCCTTTCCTGTGACTGCGAAGGTGTTGCAGCTCTTCCTGTAGTAACCCCTGACGTAGGTATTGTAGCTTCTGTGGACATCCTTGCTGCAGACCAGGCCTGCGTAGATATGATTTATGCAATGAAGGAAAATGACCATAAAGACCTGATCGAGCGTATGGAAAGCAGACACAGCTTAAGACAGCTTTCTTATATGAAAGAAATGGGAATGGGAAATAACCGCTATAAGCTGATCGACCTGGATAATGAAGATGCAGTGATCGATGCAGCAGCTGCAGTAGACGGTGTGGTTCCTTTTGGACAGGTAAGAAAGATCCATTACGCAAAATAAATTACAAAATAAATTGTAACCTGGAAATAAAGACAACAGGATCAGGATGTGCTATGATAAGTAAAGTCTGAAAGAAGACTGGCGTTAAAATCTGAGATGAGGTTAAAACAATGGATTATAAAGCATTAGAAGAGCATATTAAAGATTCTGTAATGGAAGAACAGGCGAAACTGGGCTTTCGCAAAGAAGTGATCCGGCTGTATTATCCGGTGGGCATGTTAAATAATCTTTTTGGCACTGCCTATGATGCAGAAGAAATGCAGCAGGCCCTTACAGGATTTGCAGATTTTGCAAAAGAACGTCTGGGAGAAGTGATGATCACTCACAAGAAGGATCGTTTCTGTCTGCTCCTTCCAGAAGAAACAAGCGTTTATGTTCATGAACATAAAAAAGAAAATGAATTTATCCACCAGCTGGTAAATCTGATCGCTTCCCATGAAACAGATATGGAACAGATAAAAAAGCTGTTTAAGCAGCAGCCATTTCCAAGTGTGGTGGAACAGATGAATGGCGGAGAATTTGATACAGTTATCCATTTTACAGAAGGAGAAGACAGATATTATTACTGTTTTAAAGATGAAGGCTTCCACATCACCTATCATCGTTTCCTTCCGGCGGATTATAAAGATCTGGGAGTGTAGTTTTTGCTACACTCCCTTTTTACATAACCTGATACAGTCTTTTAACCATTTGCAGTTGGTTTCTTCCCTTAAAACAGCTCCATGAAGGACCAGGTAATCGGCAAAGTCATTTTTATCTTCCGGGGGGATACTGGAAAATTTTCCCATATTTCCTTTTAAATGAGCCAGCTTTTCTTCATGCTGTTTTAATTGATCGTTCAGCAATGCCAGACGTTTTTCAGGAGACAAAGCGCCAGAGAAGAAGAGCTGCAGGCGGAACTCATCCTTTGGTACAGGTTTTAAAGGATTTAAGCTTTCCTCCCACTTATAAAAATCTTCCCGGCCTTTTTCTGTAATAGAGTAAACCTTCTTTTCCAGCACATTTCCCGTGATCTCTACCTCATACTGGACCAGACCTTTTTCAGAAAGACTTTTCAGTTCCGGATAGATCTGGCTGTGTTTGGCGTTCCAGAATTCAAAAAGAGTGGTCTCAAATTCTTTTGACAGGTCATATCCAGTCATGCTTTTTCTATTTAACAGTCCTAAAATGGCATATTTTAAAGTTCCCATATTTTCAGATCCTTTCATTATGAAAGTGCAAATGTATATTTCATGCTATCAGCAGTATATCATACAAATTCTTTCTGTGCCATAGAAAAATATATGTATTTTTAAACATGTAAATATTGACATGTTTATATGATGATGTTACCATAGAAAAAGACATGCTCCAAAAGAGAGCTGACAGAGAAAAAAGCAAGAAAGGGAACAAGAATTATGAAACGTACAAAAGCAGAACAGGTAAAGCGTTATCTTATCTTTTTAGTGGGCCTGTTTGTAAACTCACCGGGTGTCAGCCTGATCACCAAGGGAAATCTGGGAACTTCCCCTATTTCTTCCATTCCGTATGTACTCAGCCTGAACTTTCCTTTTTCACTGGGAAATTTCACCATTGTATTCAGTCTGCTTCTGATCTTTCTTCAGTTTTTGCTGCTGGGAAAGAATTTTAAGGCAGAACATTTATTGCAGATCCCGGTATCCATGGCATTTGGCTACTTTATTGACGCGTCCATGATCTTACTTGGCTTTGTACATCCAACCTCCTATCTGACAAAGGTAGTGGGACTTTTAATTGGCTGCCTGGTCCTTGGCATCGGTGTTTATATGGAAGTACTGGCAGATGTAGTCATGCTTCCGGGAGAGTCCTTTGTAAGAGCCGTGGTATTCCGCATTCACTCTGAGTTTGGCTTTACCAAAGTCTGTTTTGATGTTTCCATGGCAGTGATCGCAGCCGTTCTTTCCTTCCTTCTTTCCGGTCACTTAGATGGTGTACGTGAAGGTACAATTGTGGCTGCTGTTTTAGTTGGCTTTATTGCAAGAAGTATTGGAAAACGTCTTTCTTTCCTTCCTGTGCTTATTTACGGAGATGATAAAGAGGAAGAAGAGAAGATCGAAGAAGAATTGAATGACATTGTATGAGCCCAAAAGAAAAACAAGCGACACCGCAGGTGGCATTTGTTTTTCTTGGGTCATTCATGAACGAACCGCCTGCGATAGCAGGCAGTAGAGCGCGATAGCGCGGGTTCGTGAATTATATTTGTGAATTGATAAAAAAGGAGAGAGAAAATACCATGACACACAAATTTCCACATCTTTGCAGTCCTATCACTATTGCAGGACGCACTTTTTCTAACCGTATGTTTTCTGCACCTATGGGCGGAACGGATATTACCAATGACGGCTGTATCGGACCAAAATCTACTGCCTTTTATGAACTTCGTGCAAAAGGTGGCGCAGCAGCTGTAACTGTCAGCGAGTGTATGGTTCACCCGGAGACAGATGGCTCCCATGCTTATCATCTGGATACTGCCATTTTAAATTCTCTGGCAGCAGCTACCTATACAGCAGATGCCATTTCCCGTCACGGAGCAGCAGCCAGTCTGGAACTTTCCCATTCCGGTATGTATGCAGGAACCTATATGACAGATAAGTCCAGACAGCATGAAATGTGCCAGTGGGGCGCTTCTGATACTGTACGTGCAGATGGCGTAAGGGTTAAAGCCTTAAGCAAAGAGCAGATCAAGGACATTGTAGCTTCCTATGGAAAAGTAGCTGGTCTTGCAAAACGTGCCGGTTTTGAGATGATACTGATTCACGGTGGTCATGGATGGCTGATCAACCAGTTTTTATCCCCGTATTTTAACCACAGAACCGATGAATATGGTGGCTGTCTGGAAAACCGCTGCCGTCTGGCAGGTGAGATCTTAGATGCAGTCCGTGAAGCAGTAGGTCCTGCATTTCCTATTGAATTCCGTTTAAGTGGTTCTGAGCTGTTTGAAGGCGGCTATGACCTGGAAGAAGGCGTACGCATTGCCATGGAGCTGGAATCAAAGATCGACCTGCTCCATGTATCTGCAGGCACTTACCAGAGAGGATTTGGGGATACTCATCCTTCTATGTTTAAGGAGCATGGCTGCAACGTATATCTGGCAGCTGAGATCAAAAAGCACGTGTCCATTCCTGTTGCCACACTGGGCGGTTTAAATGACCCGGCACAGATGGAAGAGATCATCGCTTCCGGTAAGGCAGATGTAGTTTATATGGCCCGGGCTCTTTTGGCAGATCCATTCCTTCCAAGAAAGGTCATGGAAAACAGAGATGAGGACATTGTACGCTGCCTGCGCTGTTTTACCTGTATGGCAGAACGTGCGGCTACTTCCACCAGAAGATGTACGGTAAATCCGCTGATCGGAAGAGAGATGGAGGGTGATGAAGTACAGCCGGCTCCGGTGAAGAAAAAAGTCCTCGTCGCAGGCGGCGGCCCTGGCGGTCTGTATGCGGCATGGACCGCAGCCAGAAGAGGCCACAGCGTTGTGCTCTGCGAAAAAGAAGCGTCCCTTGGCGGCATCTTAAAGAGCGAAATCGCTCTGCCGTTCAAACGGGAAATGTTCGCGCTGACCGAGACCTATGAGCGTTTCGCAAGAAATGCAGGCGTGGAAATCCGCCTCAACACCGAGGTAACACCAGAGTACGTCGAAAAAGAAGCCCCGGATGCCCTGATCATCGCCGCAGGTTCCCGCCCGCTTGTTCCGCCGATCAAAGGCATGGATGGAGAGCAGGTTGTCGTTGTCAATGAGCTGTACCACAACCTCGACAGGATTTCCGACAAAGTCGTTGTCATGGGCGGCGGCCTCGCCGGATGCGAG
>JBNMGK010000262.1:0-4157 GCA_050872205.1 Enterocloster sp. | reverse complement strand
GACCAGGTAGAGGAGATGCTGCGCCGTGTCAATGAAGGACTGGATGAGCTGGCTGCCTATACAGATCTGGGACAGCGCACCATCACAGCTTCTGAGACAGAAGATAAGGACTGGATCAACAACTGGAAGCAGTATTTTAAGCCGTTTACAGTGGACCATATCCTGATCAAGCCAACCTGGGAGACCATTCCGGAAGAGCATAAGGACAAGCTGTTAGTACAGATCGACCCGGGAACTGCTTTTGGTACCGGTATGCATGAGACTACCCAGCTTTGCATCCGCCAGCTGGAAAAATATGTCCACAGTGAAAGTGAGATCCTGGATGTAGGAACAGGAAGCGGTATTTTAGGCATCACAGCTTTAAAGCTGGGGGCAAAGGAGGTCTGGGGAACAGATCTGGATGAAAATGCCATTACAGCAGTTGGTGAAAACCTGGCTTCCAATGATATAAGCAGTGACCGTTTCCATGTACTTCAGGGAAATATCATTGATGATAAGTCTGTTCAGGACTGGGCCGGATATGAGAAATATGATATCGTAGTTGCCAATATTTTAGCGGATGTTATTATCATGCTGGTAAAAGAGATTCCGGTACACCTGAAAAAGGGCGGATATTTTATTACTTCCGGTATTATCAACCTGAAGGAAGAAGCAGTCCGGGCTGCATTTGCTGCCAGTGAAGAACTGGAAGTTGTAGAGATCACTTATCAGGGAGAATGGCTCTCTGTTACTGCAAGAAAGAAATAGGAGCCTTACATGTATCATTTTTTTGTAGATCCTTCTGTGATTGGAGAAGGAAAGGTAAGGATCACAGGAGCGGATCTGAACCATATGAAAAATGTGCTCCGCATGAAAGCCGGGGAAGCAGTGCTTATCAGCGATGGCACAGGAAAAGATTATAATTGTCAGGTAGAAGGCTATAAAGAGGGGGAAGGAATTTTACAGATCCTTTCTGAAAATGAAGACAGCAGAGAGCTTCCTTCCAGGATCTGGCTCTTTCAGGGACTGCCAAAATCGGATAAAATGGAAGTGATCATCCAGAAAGCTGTGGAGCTGGGAGCTGCAGGTGTGATCCCTGTTGCAACCAGAAACGCGGTGGTAAAGCTGGACGCAAAAAAGGCAGAGGCAAAGGTACGCCGCTGGCAGGCTATTGCGGAAAGCGCAGCCAAGCAGTCAAAGCGCAGCTATATCCCGGAAGTGGGAATGGTGATGAGCTTAAAAGAGGCATTTCCCTATATAGAAGAGCAGAACTTTGATCTCTGCCTGATCCCTTATGAACTGGAAAAGGGAATGGACGGGATAAAGCAGGTATTAAACAGACTGGCACCGGGACAGCAGATCGCAGTGTTTATCGGGCCGGAAGGCGGTTTTGACGAGGAAGAGATAAAACTTGCCCTGGAAAAAAATGTGATCCCGGTCAGTCTTGGAAAGCGGATCCTTCGTACAGAAACAGCAGGACCTGCTATACTGGCTCTTCTGATGATGAAGCTGGAAGGAGCATTTTAATGGAAGCATATTTTGACAATTCAGCCACAACAAAGGCACTGGACTCTGTCCGGGATATTATGGTAAAAACGCTGATGGAAGATTTTGGAAATCCTTCTGCCAAACATACAAAAGGCATGGAGGCAGAGAAATACATCCGTCAGGCAGCAGCCGATATTGCAAAGACTTTAAAGGTAAAGGATAAGGAGATCCTGTTTACTTCCGGTGGTACAGAGTCTAATAATATGGCTCTGATTGGTACTGCACTGGCAAACCAGAGAGCAGGAAAGCACATTATCAGTACCAGGATCGAGCATGCCTCTGTGTATCAGCCGCTGGCATTTCTGGAATCCTTAGGTTTTGAGGTGACTTATCTTCATGTGGACCACAATGGACATATTTCACTGGAAGAACTGGAGCAGTCTATCCGCCCGGATACCATTTTAGTGTCTGTTATGTATGTAAATAATGAGATCGGTGCTATTGAGCCAATTGATGAGATCGCACGTCTGGTACATGGAAAAAATTCAAAGATCGTATTTCATGTAGATGCCATCCAGGCATATGGAAAACTGGTGATCCGTCCGAAAAAGCAGGGCATTGACCTTTTAAGTGTCAGCGGACATAAGATCCATGGCCCAAAAGGGGTTGGCTTCTTATATATAGATGAAAAAGTAAAGATCCGTCCTTTAATCTATGGTGGCGGCCAGCAGAAGGATATGCGTTCCGGTACAGAAAATGTTCCAGGCATTGCAGGCCTTGGTGTGGCAGCAAAAGAGATGTATACAGACCATAGTGCCAAAATGGAGTATCTTACCGGCTTAAAGGATTATCTCATTGATAAGGCATCTGAACTGGAGGGCGTTACAGTGAACAGCTTAAAGGGTGCGCAGGGCGCTCCCCAGATCGTAAGTTTAAGCTTTGAAGGTGTGAGAAGCGAGGTGCTTCTTCATGCCCTGGAAGAAAAAGGAATCTATGTTTCTTCCGGTTCTGCCTGCTCCTCCAATCATCCGGCTATCAGCGGTACCTTAAAGGCAATTGGAGTGAAGAAGGAATTACTGGATTCTACCTTGCGGTTCAGTTTTGGAATGTTTAATAAAAAAGAAGAGATCGACTATGCAGTGGATGTTTTAAAGGAGCTTCTGCCAGTGCTTAGAAGATTTACTATAAAATAATGAGCACAAAGGAAAAACAAACAAAAGAAAGGAAGTATTATGCAGTACCAGTCATTTTTGATCAAGTATGCAGAGATTGGCACAAAGGGTAAAAACAGATACATGTTTGAAGATGCCCTGATCCGTCAGATCCGTTATGCCTTAAGCTCTGTAGATGGTGAGTTTGATGTTACAAAGGAATCCGGCCGTATTTATGTAAAGGCTTTAGGAGAGTATGATTATGATGATACCATTGAAGCGTTAAAGCGTGTATTTGGTATCGCTGATATCTGCCCAATGGTGCAGATCGATGATAAGGATTATGAGAACCTGAAAAAGCATGTAGTAGAATACATGGATCAGGTATATCCGGACAAGAATATTACCTTTAAGGTAGATGCCAGAAGAGGAGACAAGCAGTATCCTGTAAGCTCTGAGCAGATCAACCGTGATATGGGTGAGGCAATCTTAGACGCTTTTCCTGAGATGAAGGTAGATGTACATCATCCAGATGTTCTTCTTCGTGTGGAGATCCGTCAGAAAGTAAATCTGTTCTCCCTGATGATCCCGGGACCAGGCGGTATGCCTATTGGTACCAATGGTCAGGCAATGCTGCTGCTTTCCGGTGGTATTGACAGCCCGGTTGCAGGTTATATGATCGCAAAGCGTGGTGTTAAGATCGATGCTGTTTATTTCCATGCACCGCCATATACCAGTGAGAGAGCAAAGCAGAAGGTAGTTGACCTGGCAAATCTGGTTGCCCGTTATTCTGGTCCTATTAATTTGCATGTAGTTAATTTTACAGATATCCAGCTTTATATTTATGAGCAGTGCCCACATGAGGAGCTGACCATTATCATGCGCCGTTATATGATGCGTATTGCACAGGCTATCGCTGAAAAGACAGGCTCTATTGCTCTGATCACAGGTGAAAGCATTGGTCAGGTGGCTTCCCAGACTTTACAGTCATTAGCTTCTACCAATGAAGTGTGCACCATGCATGTTTTCCGTCCGGTGATCGGATTTGACAAGCAGGAGATCGTGGATGTTTCTGAGAAGATCGGTACTTATGAGACTTCCATCCAGCCATATGAGGACTGCTGCACGATTTTCGTAGCAAAGCACCCGGTTACCAAGCCGAATCTTAAGGTGATCAGAAATTCTGAGCGTCATCTGGAAGAGAAGATCGATGAGATGGTGAAGACTGCACTGGATACAGTGGAAGTTATTAAGTGTAACGGAGAAGTTTAAAAAAAGAGAGCCGCAATTGTGCGGCTCTCTTACACCAAACATTAAACTCAGTCGATGATGTATGGAGAAAGTGTAGAAAGAAGACTGTCTACGTCATTCTCTGCATGGATGTTCAAATCAATAAACTTAAACAGATCCAGGCTGAAGATACCCATAATGGATTTTGCATCGATGACATATCTGCCGGAAACCAGATCAAAATCAACATCGAACTTAGCTAAATCATTTACGAAAGATTTAACCTTATCAATGGAATTTAATGAAATT
>JBNMGK010000237.1:0-4654 GCA_050872205.1 Enterocloster sp. | reverse complement strand
GCATCCAATCTTACTGGAAACCGCACAGACCTTAAAAAGGTGGGAGAGTGGTGTAAACAGGCTGGTGCGCTGTTTATCGTAGACGCTTCCCAGACAGCAGGCCATTTTCCTATTAATATGGAAGCAGACCACATTGATGTGCTGTGTTTTACCGGTCATAAAGGCCTTATGGGGCCTCAGGGAACTGGTGGGCTGTGTGTGAGAAAAGGACTTGCCATAAAACCATTGCTGTCCGGAGGAAGCGGTATCCTTACCTTTGAAAAGCAGCATCCTTCTGTGATGCCAACTGCTTTAGAGGCAGGAACTTTAAACGGCCATGGGATTGCAGGACTGCGAGCCGCCCTTCTTTATATAAGAGAAGAAGGTATAGAGAATATAAGAACCCGTGAGCAGAAGCTGATGGAGCTTTTTTATGAACAGATAAAAGAGATCCCGGATATCCGTATTTATGGGGATTTTTCACAGAAGGACAGAGCGGCGATCGTATCCTTGAATCTGGGAGAAGAAGACTCCGGGGAAGTAAGCGATTATCTATCAGAAGAATATGGGATCGATACCCGGTCCGGCGGCCACTGTGCGCCTTTGATGCATGAAACGCTGGGAACGGTGGATCAGGGGGCTGTGCGCTTCAGCTTTTCCCATTTTAATACAGAAGAACAGGTGGAATGCGCGGTTCGGGCGTTGAAGGAATACTAGGACACCAAGGCAGAAGCTACTGGCATTATGTAAAAAACAGGACTGTGATCCGGAAAAAATTTCTGGTCACAGTCCTGTATATGTTTTCGCAGTTTATGTCTGTTTCTATGCCGGAACATGCTGCATTAAGATCTCAGTCAGAGCAGTGCCGCTGCTTGTATGACAGCGCACGATCTCGGTCTCATTTTCATTGACCTCATCTAAGGCACAGCGGATCATTTTATGGGAAACGGTATTGGTAAACAGTACCAGAAGATCCGGTCTTCCGATCTGCTTGTCCAGGCTGGCGCTCATCTGAGTGAATACCTTTGCCTTACAGTTATAGTTTTTACAGATTTTTTTATACTGACTGACCATGCGGTCATGTCCACCGATGATAACAACGCTCATAATGCTGCCTCCTTTTAACTGGTTTAATGTGTACCCCGAAAAATGTACTGATGTACTGAGAACATGTTCTTTTACTATATGTATGGGGAAATGATAGGTTGTATGTTTGGATCAATATAGTTAGCCTTAACTAACTTATGGTAAAATCATACATGATTTGTGGGGAAATGTCTATAGGATTAAATGATAAGTTTTCTCAAAAATCTGTTAATAATTTGGCAGGATTGTTAAAACTAAAATTTTTTGCATAATATACAAAAAGATTTAGCATTTCTCAAAAACCTTATTATTTTTGCGGATTGTACCAAAAAAATTTTTAGGTTATACTATGTGCAGAGTTAAGAAAGAAATAAAACAAGCAACAAAGTAACAAATTGATCTATAAAAACTACGACTTAGGAAAGGATGACACGGACATGGCAGCAATCGCAGTAACATTTGTATTTGGAACTCTGGCTTACGATATGTATAAGGTAATCTGTGAGAAATAATTTCTTATAAAGCAGAATAAGAGAGTTGAAAAGATAGTATAAAAGACCTGAAACAGCCCGAAGCTTTCGGAAACTGTTTCAGGTCTTTTTGCGTTCCGTTTTCTTTACGGTAGGGGAAATTTGTGTTAAAATAACTCCAAAGGCAAAATTTGGGGGAATTAATTTGAAGATTTCTGTAAAAAAACAGGAAAAGTGGACACAGACGGATGCGTTGTGGCCGGCTCTTTCTGTGGATGTGCGTATCAGAAACCAGGAAAAAATGCCAGTTGTCCTGTCTTTTGTTGGAGGAGGCGGAAAAACCTCTTATATACGCCGCCTTGCCTGGGAAGGAAGAGAAAGAGGCTTTCGCATGCTGGTGATGACTACGACCCATATGGCAGAGCCAAAGCATTTTTCTGTTTTAGAGCCGGATATTGAAAAAGTTAGAAAACTGCTTGATCAGGAAAAAATCGCAGTTGCAGGACGGCCGGTAAAGGATGGAAAGATCGCTCTCTGGGAGGAAGCTTTCTACCAGAAAGCTTCAAAACTGGCAGATGTTGTATTGATAGAGGCAGACGGCTCCAAACGTCTTCCTGTAAAGGTACCTGGGGAAAATGAACCGGTGATCCCGAAGGATATTAGTGCCATTGTGTGTATTTATGGTCTTAGTGCCCTGGGAAAAATGGCAGAGGCCAGTTGCTTTCGTTTAAAGCAGTCAGAACAGCTTCTGGATCTGAAGAAAGAGGAAAAAAATGGAAACTGGATCATGACAGAGGAAAGAATGGCCCGCCTTATGACAAGGGGCTATCTTGCGCCCTTAAGAAAAGCGTTTCCAGGCAGCCAGGTCCTTATGGCATTAAACCAGGCAGATACAGAAGACCAAGAAGAACAGGGTAAACGCATTTTACGGATAACAGAAGAAGAACAGGGGATACTTACAGGAAAACTGTATGAAGAAGGTTCTTTTGACCTGTTTTAAGCAGAGAAAGATCCCGAGAGAATATATAAGGATATACAAAGGGGGAACGGTCATGAAGGTATCGTTGATCTATATGGCTTCCGGCTTTGGAAAGCGGTATGGCACCAATAAGCTGATCACGGAGTTTCAGGGAGAGCCGCTGTATCTTCACGGACTTTTAAGCCTGCAGAAGGCGAAAAAGCTTCTTGAAGAGGACAAGATCCATTGTGAACTGATGCTGATCAGTCAGTATGAAAGGGTGCTGTCAGGGGCATTTGAGCGTGTTCCGGAGGCAGAACGCATTTTTAATGAGGACAGTGACCAGGGGATTACAGCGTCTTTAAAACTGGGAACTGAGGTATCAAAGAAAGATACAGACGCATTTCTTTATTTTGTGGCAGATCAGCCTTGTATGAAGGGCGAGACCATAGCAAAATTTGTCCGCAGCTTTTTAAAAAGCGGTAAAGGAATAGGCTGTGTATGCGCAGGAGGCCACAGAGGCAGCCCCAATATATTCCGCAGACGTTATAAGAAAGAGCTGCTTTCTTTAGAAGGAGACCAGGGCGGACGTCAGATCATGGAAAAATATCCGGAAGATATCTGGATGATGGAAGTGGATGAGAGAGAGTTAAGGGATATTGACCAGCCTTCTGATCTGAAAGCGCTGCGCCTGGAGCTGGAAGGACAGCAGTAGTTAAGGCTCTTTGGGCGGGAATAAAGCTTTTGGGATTGGGAGTAGGAGTACAAGAGGAGAAAAATGGGACAGCAGGAAGAGACCGAAGAAAAACAGGAAAAAAATAATTTTGCAAAAGGAAGTATTGTTGTAAATATTTTAAAGCTGGCAGTGCCTATGACACTGGCCCAGCTGATCAATGTGCTTTATAACATTGTAGACCGGCTTTATATTGGACGGTTAAAGGATGAGGCAACCCTGTCTTTAACAGGACTGGGGCTTTGTCTGCCCATCATATCCATTGTGATCGCCTTTGCCAATCTTTTTGGCATGGGCGGTGCGCCGTTGTGCTCCATTGAGCGGGGCAGAGGAAACAACGAAGAAGCAGAGGCAATCATGGGAAATTCCTTTGCCATGATGGTCATTGTAGGTCTGGTCCTTACAGTTGCAGGGCTTGTATTTAAACGCCCTATGTTGTATTTATTTGGAGCCAGTGACGCTACCATTGGATATGCTGACTCTTACATCACCATTTATCTCATGGGAAATCTTTTTGTTATGACAGGCCTTGGCATGAACAGTTTTATTAATTCCCAGGGCTTTGGCACCATTGGTATGATGACTGTTCTTTTAGGCGCAGTTGCCAATATCCTTTTAGATCCTGTATTCATCTTTTTCTTCCATATGGGAGTGCAGGGAGCAGCGCTGGCTACCATTTTATCCCAGCTTATCTCCGCAATATGGATCTTAAAATTCCTTACAGGCCCAAAGGCGATCTTAAAGCTAAAAAAAGATGCCATGAAGTTAAAACGCACCAGAGTCCTTCGTATCATCGGCCTTGGAATGAGCGGCTTTACCATGTCCATTACCAACAGCTCTGTCCAGGTCATGTACAATGCCATGCTCCAGAAAACAGGCGGAGACCTGTACGTAGGGATCATGACAGTTATCAATACAGTGCGGGAAGTGATCTCCATGCCGGTCCAGGGCATTACCCACAGTTCCCAGCCTGTTATGGGCTATAACTACGGTGCAAAGGAATATGGCCGGGTGAAAAAAGCCATTGTGTTCGTATCTGGGGTGGCTGTTCTGTATACACTGGGCATGTGGTCCGTTGTCCATGCGTTTCCGGCGTTCTTTATCCGCATCTTCAACCGCACCGGAGAACTGGTAGAAGCGGGAATTCCAGCCATGCGTATTTATTTCTTCGGCTTTTTCATGATGGCATTCCAGTTTGCGGGCCAGTCCATATTTGTTGGCCTTGGAAAGGCAAAGAAGGCGGTATTTTTCTCTATTTTCCGCAAGGTGATCATTGTGATCCCACTGATCATCATCCTTCCGTCTATATTTCATCTGGGAACAGACGGAATCCTTATGGCGGAGCCTATATCTAATTTTATTGGCGGAGCTGCCTGCTTTATCACCATGCTCTGCACCGTATGGCCGGAACTTGGCCGCGGGGAAAGG
>JBNMGK010000287.1:0-3834 GCA_050872205.1 Enterocloster sp. | reverse complement strand
GTTAGGAGGCAGCGTAAACCAGCAGTTCTGCCCGTACGTAAACGATCACCGGCACCTGATCTGCGGCATCAATCTTCCATGCGCTTTAAGCCTGGTATTACAGCCTCAGGATATGCCTCTCACAGCAGAAACCATCCGTACTATCGTAGAAGAGTCAAGAAGCCACCTGATCTATGTAAATGAGTATAATGCCGGGGCAAATGAAGACGATGAGTAAACAAAAAGAGCAGTTATTTGGAAATATTTTCCAGATATCTGCTCTTTTATTTGAATTAGAATTTATTATTTCCTTTTAAATTTCCAGCCACGTACCCATACCTTTTTCTTTCGCTCTCTCATAAGCCCGGTACGCACAGCAAAGATCATGGGCTCCCATACCCATATGGGTGGAAACAATGATTTCCTCTGGATTTTCCCTGCCAACGCATTTCCCATTTAAAACCTGTGCCACATCGCCGTACACATCAGAAAGTGACAGTGATCCGTCCGGATTAAGCTCTGGATCTTCCAAAATGTCAATATCGGTCTCACGGCAGCCCAGATACCATTTTGCCCTGCGTGAGATCTCCGGGTCCATATCCCGGAAGCCTTCGATGCCGATGACCGTCATACCCGGCCGCAGATGCTTGGCCCAAAGCAGCGGTTCCCATGCACCAGAGGCCATTAACACAAGATCACTTTCCTCCAATGCTTCCTCTGCACTCCGACAGGAAACAACTTCTGCCCGCGTCTTCCACTGTTCCCTGACAGCTGCGATCGGTCCTTCGCTGCGGCTGAAGATCCGCACCTGTTTAATACTTGGAAACTGCTGCAAAAAACCGCAGATACCGCTTTTTGCCTGTACCCCGCAGCCAAATACGCTTAAACTCTCAGGATCTGGATTTGCCAGAAGCTTTGCCTGCACCACTCCATGTCCGCCTGCGGTCCGCATGGCAGTAATGCCTGTGGCTCCCACAACAGCTAACGGAGAACCGGTATCGGTACTGCTTAAAATGACCAGATTTCCGTGGCTGAAGGGATATCCGGGAAGTGGCGCCCCAAAAGTCCCAATCCATTTCATTCCTGCAACATGCCGCTCATGCATAACAGCCGGCATGATATGAAAATTGTTCTTTTCTGCCGGATCAACAGTCATAAGAGTCATTCTGCCAATGGTGATAGCCCCATTTCCTACACTGCGAAATGCCTCTTCGGCTGCTGCGATCGCGTCTTCCTGTGTCAAAAGCGTCTGAACATCCTGTTCACTTAGATAGAGAAATTTCCTGTCCTTCTCCATACGATCACTGTCCTTTACATTTTTTCTTAATGTTCTGCAAGCCAGCGCAGCGCAACACAGGCCAGTGTAGATGCGCCCCGGTAAAGCTGGCTGTCATCAAAGACTGCCTTTGGGTTGTGCATGGGATAACGTGCCCCGTCCTGTGTACTTCCCACAACCAGGAACAGCTGTGCACCAGGGGTTCCATTGCTTAAAAAATTAGAGAAATCTTCAGAAGCGTAGGCAGTGTCACCTTCAAGGACAAACGTGCCCTCACCCAGTAATTCATCTACATATCTGGCTACACAGTCACAGGTATCAGGATCATTATACAGCGGATCACAGCCCCCAAGCCAGCTGACTTTTGCCTCACAGCGGAATGCTTTACCGATATTCTCTGTGATCTGCTCCACGCGTTCACGGACCTGGGCCCGCACAGCGCTGTCAAAGGTACGGATCGTACCTTCCATATAAGCGGTAGACGGAATAACATTCGCCGCAGTACCTGCATGAAACATTCCCTGTGTTACAACCACCTGGTCTGCCGCGCGGATCTCACGGGAAAGGATCTCCTGTAAAGAAACAACAATGGTAGCTGCCGTAACGATCGGGTCAACGCCCTGATTTGGGAAAGCCCCATGTGTTCCGCAGCCTTCCACATCAATGCGGTAGGTATCGTTTGAAGCCATGGCAGTCCCTTTATTAAGGATCGTAATGCTTCCCAGCTTATAAGGGGACATGCAGTCACAGTGAATGGTGATCGCCTCGTCAACATGAGGGTTTTCCATTACACCTGCGTCTACCATCATCTGGGCGCCAAGAAGCGTCTCTTCTGCCGGCTGCCATACAAGCTTTACACAGCCTTTCAGATCTTCCTCATGGGCTTTTAAAAGCTTTGCCGCCCCAAGGAGCATGGTGGTATGCATATCATGTCCACATGCGTGCATACACTCTCCCGTTGCCGCATAGTCAAGTCCTGTTTCTTCTTTCATAGGCAGCGCATCCATATCACAGCGGATCAGCATGCATTTTCCCTTTTTCTCATCTCCCAGCAGCACAACCAGCCCGCTTTCGCCCACTTCCTGTGGAACGATGCCCATTTCACCAAGGCGTTCCATAACAAACTGTTTGGTCTTTGGCAATTTAAGGCTCAGCTCCGGGTTCTGGTGGATATGCCGTCTCCAGGCAGCCAGATCTTCCTGAAATGCAAGTGCTTCTTTTACCAGATCGTACATTACTGCTCCTCCTTATCCATTTTAACCTGATGCTTATAAACCATATATCCGATCAGAACGGTAATGGCAATGGATACAGACATACCAAAATCATTCAGGAACGGGAAAATACCAGTGCACATCAAACCATAGATAACAAGGGGTGGAATGGACCATTTAAGGGTCTTTACAATACCGGACTCGATCACGCGGAATGCCAGCAGCGCGCCGATCAGGGACGGAATTACATAACTGAAGCTTTCAATGACAATGTCAGGAAGAACAGAAACCAGCCAGTTTCCTACCAGCACGATAACAGTCAGTATCACAAGGTTTGTAAATACAGACATTGCCACACCGATAGTTGTAAGGATCTGGCTCTTTGGGCTTAAGGCGTCAAAGCCGTACTTATTTCTCAGCTGTCTTGCAACAGGAACACGGATATTTTTGGTATTTCCTGCAAGATTGCCCATGTATACAGACGCAGCGCCCAGAATAGGGAACCACTGGATCGGGTCTGTGACCCAGAAGCCGCCGCACAGTGCAGCAATAGCAAAAGCAACATTCAGATAACTGGATAAAGGCGCTGACCAGCCCTTTACAAACTGCATATACAGAACCGGAGCAAAGGCAAACAACAGTGCGATCGCCATGGAACTGCGGCCAATAAGGTGAACACGTTTGAAGTAACCGTCATTAAAATCCTTTTGGATCTGGGCATCTTTTTCTTCCTGGGAAAGATTTCGTACTTCTTCATTCATAACTTATAACCTCCTTTTTTGTTCCATTTAGGCCAACAGATGTGCAACGGCTGTAGCGCAGATCATGCCAACCAGCATTGCAAAGCCAAGAACCCAGTTGCTGAGCTTATGGTGTTTGCCTTTCTGGCAGAATGTAACAGCTGCCGCACCGGCAACAAGACTGGTGATAATGCCTGCTGTCTGTGGAGCGCCCTTAGTACCGTTTTCCAGCGCCCAGTATGCCATCATACCAAGCTCTGCGGAAAAGCCAAGCATAGGAATGAAGGAATGTTTTTTAGAAGCAGATTTAACAGTAGCCTTGTCTAAGGGTTTGCAGGTAATAAGCAGGTTAAGCATAAACGGCGCTGAACCAAGTACCATTCCAAAGATCGCCACACTGAAGAAGGAAGCAGTCATATTGGAACTTCCCAGATCAACTCCAAGAGCGGTTGCCACGATATCCGCCATCCAAAGTTCAAAGTCCGCTGAACCGATCACACCTGAACGCATCCACGTAACAGCCGGACCAAGTACAGAGATCATGGCCAAAACCACAACAATAACGGAAAATGACGGGCCAATGGTGCCGATGATACTGGACTTCATGGCATCCTGGATCTCTTCC
>JBNMGK010000225.1:0-4874 GCA_050872205.1 Enterocloster sp. | reverse complement strand
TGAAGACGACGAGGTAGATAGGTCAGAGGTGGAAGTGTGGTAACACATGGAGCTGACTGATACTAATCGGTCGAGGGCTTGACCAAAAAGGTTTAGGGAAAAACAACAAAGGTTGTAAGTATTCGGAATGATAATCAATAATTCAATATGTGGTTTTGAAGGTATGTATAATATATATTTAGCCTGAGTAGAAATGCTCAGGTTTTTTTGTGCATAAAATTATTTTTACTCTTGTCAATGTGGGCAGTTTATGCTATACTGATATAGCTGTCCAGAGGTATAAGATATTTATGCCCTGAGACAAGCAGTTTTAGCATTCGCGTGAGTCAGAACCTTGCGGGAAGGATGCGTATAACTTAAAAGATGCTGATATCTGTGCGTTCTGGTGACGGTACCTACCGGCTGCCTGCAGTGTACAGAGGCAGATTGGCATACAGGCCGCGGTCGGAAACCGCAAATTATATCAGAGAGGTGAATAAAATGAGAGAAGGAATCCATCCAAATTACTACCAGGCAAAGGTAGTTTGCAACTGTGGCAACGAGTTCGTAACTGGTTCTACCAAGAAGGACATCCATGTGGAGGTTTGCTCCAAGTGCCATTCATTCTACACTGGCCAGCAGAAGGCTGCTGCAGCTCGTGGACGTATTGATAAGTTCAATCGTAAGTACGGCATCAATGCTCAGTAATTATAAGAGAGAATTTAAGGGGTTGAGCTTTTGCAGCTCAGCCCCTTTGCGTTAAAATGCATTTTTGGATGCAGAATCCGAAAGTACATGAAAATCGAAAGGTAATGCATAGATGAAATATTCAGGAATTGGCGGACAGGCAGTGATCGAAGGCATTATGATGCAGAATGGTGAAAACTATGCAGTAGCCGTCCGTAAACCCGATGGAGAGATCGAGGTTAAAAAAGATACTTACAGAAGTGTAACAAAGAAGTATCCATTTTTAGGTATTCCCTTTATCAGAGGCGTGTTTAAATTTGCAGATTCCATGATTGTAGGCATGAGGGCACTTACCTGGTCCTGCAGCTTCTTTGAAGATGACGAAGATGCAAAAGAAAGCCGCTTTGAACAGTGGCTGGATAAGGTATTTGGCGAGAAATTAGAAAGCATCCTTATGACCGTTGTCATGATCTTTTCCTTTATTATGGCAATCGGTATATTCATGCTGCTGCCTATGTTTATTTCCAATATATGTAAAAAAATGATCCCGTCCCATACAGTGATGGCGATCTTAGAAGGCTTTATCCGTATTGCCATTTTCATTATTTATATAAAAATGGTATCCCGCATGGAAGACATTAAACGGACCTTTATGTATCATGGTTCCGAACACAAATGCATTAACTGCATTGAACATGGTCTGGAACTGAATGTAGCCAATGTGCGGGCCAGCTCCAAGGAGCATAAACGCTGCGGTACCAGCTTTATTATGATCGTTATGGTCATCAGTATCCTGTTTTTCATGGTGATCCGTACAGATACCATTTGGCTGCGTATAGTAAGCCGTATTGTGCTGATCCCGGTGATCGCAGGTGTTTCCTATGAATTCTTAAGCTTTGCGGGAAAACATGATTCCAAACTGGTAGATATTTTAAGCCGTCCTGGAATGTGGATGCAGGGACTGACCACAAAAGAGCCGGACGATACGATGATCGAGGTAGCCATCGCTGCTGTAGAAGCAGTATTTGACTGGCGTGCCTATCTGGATGAAAACTTCCCAGGCTGGGAGAAGAAAGAGGAACAGGCATGAAAATGACCCTGGGAACTCTTTTAGAAGAAGGAAAAGAAAAGCTGGAAAAAGCGGGTGTTCCTGATCCGCTTTTAGATGCCCGTTTTCTTTTACTGGATGTGTTTGACATGAATTTTGCTTCTTTTCTTGTAAAAAGGGATCGTCCTCTTACAGGAACGGAAAATGGGACAAATGGTACAGAAGCAGATCCGGATACACAGAAAAAAATAGATAAATACTGGGAACTGATAAGTAAAAGGGAAATGCGGATCCCTCTTCAGCAGCTTACAGGTGTCCAGGAATTTATGGGATTGGAATTTCAGGTAAATGAACACGTTCTGATCCCAAGACAGGACACAGAAACTCTGGTAGAACTGGTATTAAACGAACACAAAGAGAAAAACATTTCCCTTTTAGATGTATGTACCGGTTCCGGCTGCATTGCCATCAGTCTGGCAAAGCTTGGAGGCTATACAGATGTAACAGCTCTTGACCTGTCAGAAGAAGCGTTAAATGTGGCAAGATCCAATGGAGAAAAGCTTTTAGATCAGCCGATAACATTTATAAAAAGTGATATGTTTTCTGCTTTGGACCCAGAAAAGCAGTATGATGTGATCGTATCCAATCCCCCTTATATCCCAAGTCAGGTGATCGAGGGACTGGAGCCGGAGGTAAAAGACCATGAGCCGCGTATGGCGTTAGACGGTGAGCCGGACGGACTGAAATTTTACCGTATTTTAGCAGAAGAAGGAAAAAAATACCTGAAGAACGGCGGAAACATCTATATGGAGATCGGCTGGGATCAGGCAAAGGATGTAACAGAAATATTTGAAGCAATGGGATTTAGTGGGCTTAGGACTGTCCGGGATATGGCTGGAAATGACCGGGTGGTATGTGCCAGGAAGGAGAAGTAGAGATTATGTTTGATAAACTGGATGATATGTTGATCCATTATGAAGAACTGATGCGTATGCTTGGGGACCCGGATGTGACCCAGGATACCAAACGTTTTACCAAGCTGATGAAGGAGCAGGCTGAACTGGCACCTATCGTAGAAGCTTACAAGCAGTATAAGCAGGCAAAGCAGGACGTAGAGGACAGTCTGGCTCTCTTAGATGAAGAAAGTGACGAGGAAATGCGTGAAATGGCAAAGGAGGAATTATCCGATGCAAAGAAGCGCATTGAGGAGCTGGAGCATGAATTAAAGATCCTTCTTCTTCCAAAGGATCCTAACGATGACAAGAACATTATCCTGGAGATCCGTGCAGGCGCAGGCGGTGACGAGGCAGCTCTTTTCGCAGCTGAGCTTTACCGTATGTATTCCAACTACGCAGACAGCCAGCACTGGAAAGTAGAGATCATCAGTATCAATGAAAATGGTATTGGCGGTTTTAAGGAAGTTGTGGCTATGGTCACAGGAAAAGGCGCTTATTCCAAGTTGAAATACGAGAGCGGTGTACATCGTGTACAGCGTGTGCCTGAGACAGAGTCCGGCGGCCGTATCCATACCTCTACAGCAACCGTAGCAGTTATGCCGGAAGCAGAAGAAGTAGATGTTCAGATCGATATGAATGACTGCCGTATTGACGTAATGCGTGCATCTGGTAACGGTGGACAGTGTGTTAACACCACTGACTCCGCAGTACGTCTGACCCATATGCCTACAGGTATCGTTATCTACAGCCAGACAGAAAAATCACAGCTGCAGAACAAGGAAAAAGCATTCCGCCTGTTACGTTCCAAACTGTATGACTTAGAGCTGGAAAAACGCCAGAACTCCGAGGCAGAAGAACGCCGCAGCCAGATCGGTACCGGAGACCGTTCCGAGAAGATCCGTACCTACAACTTCCCACAGGGCCGTGTTACCGACCACAGAATCAAGCTGACCTTATACAAGATCGATTCTATTATGAACGGTGACATCCAGGAGCTGTTAGACAACCTGATCGCTGCAGACCAGGCTGCAAAGCTGGCTAAGATGAATGAGAACTAAGATTTAAACGGTCAGATAAATTAAGATCACATATTCAGATACAGTATAAAGAAAGCTATTGCAAAGTGATGATGTGAAGTCAGTTTGCAATAGCTTTTCTATTTTTCGGTATTTTACTGAAACGACTCTCTCACAATGATCTGAGTCTCCAATTCAATATGCTCTGGTTCCTCGGTGGCAGCATCTGACTTTCTGGTTAAGGCCCGTATTACCCAGTCCATACAGCCTTCTGCCATCTGGATCAGAGGAACTTCTGATACAGTTAATGGCGGAATAGAACATTTGCTGGTAGATGAGTGGTGGAGTCCGATGCTTAAAACGGACAGGTCTTTTGGGATGCGGATACCGGCCTGGTAGAAGGCGTAGAGTGCGCCCAGTGCAATTGCGTCTGAGTCACAAAAGACCACGTCCGGTCGTTCTTCTAATTTGAGAAAATCTTCTGCAGCCTGGATGCCACCGTCCGTGGAATTATCTGTGTAAAATAAGGCATGATTTGGCATTTCCACACCTTTGGCGCGGCATTCGCTTATAAATCCGGCAACCCGGTCGTTTACAGCCAGATAAGGTGACTGAGTTCGGAAAACGGCAACTCGTTTAAAGCCGCGGTCTGCGATCATGTCAGCCAGAGCAGCTCCCATTTTCTGATTATTGATAGATACGTAGCTGTATTGCTCCAGGCGCCTGTTTAACAGGACAACGGGAATATCGGGCATAATGCTGTCTAAATATTCCATATCCATTATAGAGGTATTTGCGATGATGGCAGCATCGTAATTGTATAAATGAGGTTCGATCAGCCCCTTTTGCTTATATAGTTCATTAGGCTGGTAGGGACAGATGACAACATTAAAGTGAACCTCCGGTTTTTTCGATAGAGATGCCTGAATGCCAGTCATTACCTTACTTAAAAGGGCAGAACGGGGATCCGCTGCCCAATAAACAGCCACTGTGTATACACGGGGGATATTTTTTAAACGTTTCAGTTCTCTGGCAGCAGGTGTAGGCTGATAACTTAACTGCTGCAGTGCTTCTTCGATTTCTTTTTGCTTTTGTGAGGAAATACGTCCGGCAGCTTTTCCGTTTAAATATAAGGATACAGTAGCAGCGGAAACACCTGCCAGTGCAGCCACATCTTTTAATGTAGGC
>JBNMGK010000190.1:0-5363 GCA_050872205.1 Enterocloster sp. | reverse complement strand
GTCGTGGTTATCAAGGAAGGTATAAAGCTGTCTTCCAATGGCTTCCAGACGGCGCACATTGTGTGCAATCTCAAAGAAGTTATGGTCAGTAAAACCGGCGTAAATGCTCTTGTGCAGCTCGTAGTTCGTAACAGAATGAAGCATTTCCGGGTTCACCAGCGGCCATAATCCCCGTGGATCACTTCACCCATAAGCCAGAAATCCGGCTTCATGGAAGCGGTCTTTGCTCTCATTTCCTTCATGAAATTAAAGTCCAGGATATTGGCGCAGTCTAAACGGATGCCGTCAATGTCAAACTCATCTACCCAGAAGCGGATCACATCAAAAAGATAATCTTTTACCTGCTGATTATAAAGATTTAAACAGGGCAGTTCAAAATGTCCCTGCCATGCTTCATAGCCAAATGGATCACCTAAAGGACTCTGCCAGCCGAAATTCACCCCTTTGTACCAGTCCTTGTAAGGGGAGTCCCATTTCTTTTCCTGGATATCTTTAAAGGCGAAAAATTCACGGCCTGTGTGGTTGAAAACACCGTCAACCACTACTTTAATGCCATTTTCATGGCAAAGCTTTGTAAATTCGCGGAAATCTTCATTGGTTCCCAGCCGTCTGTCAACCAGCTTATAATCTCTGGTGTCATAGCCATGACTGGATGATTCAAAAAGAGGACCTATGTAGATGGCATTGCAGCCTAAAGAACGGATATGTGGGATCCACTGATCCAGTTCCTTAAACCGGTCTGTCACCTCTGTCTGCGTGTTTGTCTTCGGGGCTCCGGTCATCCCCAAAGGATACATATGATAAAAAATAGCTTGTTCATACCAGGTACTCATGTTGTCAGTCCTCCATGTTTTTGAATTTTCTCAGCAAAAACTGATAGCGCAGCTGAGCTGCATTCCATTCGTAGATATAGCAGTCGATCAGTGACGGCTCTGTAGCCTGTTCAAAGTGGTTCTGGGCTGTTTCCAGAGCCCAGAGAGTGCGCTCAATGTCGTCCCACAATTTCCTTCTTGCAAAAACTAAGTCCTGGTTTACAGGTGCTGCCGCTGCAGCTTCACGAATGGCTTTTAAAAATCCCGGCATAAATCTTCATCTCCCAACTGCCAACTGGTTTACTCTGGCATCAATTAGTATATCTGGGAAAAAAAGAATTATGCATAACTACATAAATTCCTCCAATCTATAGCCAAGTTCCATTAAAGAGCGTGTGGAGTCCCGTAAGGTGAGATAGTAGTAATTGGCTGTCCCGTCCTGACGTACGCCCACCAGACCTGCATCTTTTAATATTTTTAAATGATGGGATATGGCAGGTCGGGAAAGGCTGGTGCGGCGGGTGATCTCATTTACATTCATGGCATGGCCTTCAAAATCAATAGCTCCCTGGCTGTCACCGGTCTTTATGGCTTCTTCGCTGAGAAGCTCTACAATAGAAAGGCGGACTTTATCGCCCAGGGCAATAAAAAGAGGCATGCAGCAATGAAATTGTTTCTGCAGATCCTGTACCGTTGTCATAGCCGTTCCCTCCTTTGGTTTAAATTTTTAAACTAATAACATTTTACCATTATAGAAGAGTCCGGTCAATAGAAAATATGGTGGGAAATGCATCACCAAAGAGCAACATCCCTTGCCCCGGTGCCGGTTTTGTAGTAAGCTATATACAATGACAAAATTCCCCAAAATGAGAGTATGTACGCAGTGAAAAACGGGTATGTGTATATAAGAGGTGTACATTGGGTAAGCAAGGAGGAACAGGGTGGTGCAGGCTATTACAGATTATGTGAAATTTCTGGCGGATGCCAGAGATGCCGTTTATCATCGGGACAGTGATAACGGAGCAGCAAAACAGCTGAAGGATCAGGAAGAACGCCAGGAGAAGGAGCTGAACGCAGCGAAAAAGGCAGTGGCGGATTCTGTGAACCAGACGATCAAAAAGCGGCGCAGTGAGATCGATACAAGCTATGACAAAGAGATCGCCAAAGGTCAGGAGCGGTTAAAAAAAGCCCGTACCCAGCGGGAAAAAGCGAAAAATAAAGGAATGAAGGAACGGATCGCTGAGGAGACAAGCGAGCTTAGAGAGCATAACCGGGATCTGCAGGTGCAGATGAAGACTCTGTTCCAGAAGGACAAGGTGCCTGCTTTCTGCCGGACTACCTTTTATTATTCCCTGTATTATGCAAGGGGATTAAAAGAACGTTTTATCGGTTTTATCACATTTTTAATATGCTTTCTGCTGCTTCCGTGTACTGCTTATTTTCTCCTTCCGGACCGGAAGATATGGTATCTGGTAGTGGTATATTTTGCAGATATCATTATATTCGGCGGTTTATATGTGACTATTGGCAACCACAGCCGTTCCCGCTATCAGGAAGCATTAAAACAGGGCCGGGAGATCCGCAACCTGTTAAGCTCCAATGAAAAGAAGATCAAGGTCATTGTCCACAGCATTGAAAAAGATGGAAATGAAGATGTATATGACCTGGAAAAATACGATGATGAGATCGCCTGCGCCCAGCAGGAGCTGTCTGATATAGCGGCAAAGAAAAAGGACGCGATCAGCAGCTTTGAAAATGTGACCAGAAATATCATTGCTGACGAGATCGAAGGCAGTCACAAGGCAGAGATCGAAGAGATGGAAAATAAGCTGAAAGAGGTGCAGACATCTCTTTCAGAGCTGGAGAGCAGCATCCGCCAGCAGAATATCTATATTACAGATACCTATGGTCCATACCTTGGCAAAGAGTATCTGGATACAGATAAGATCATGGAGCTGTCAAAGCTGATCCAGTCTGGAACTGCTTCTAATATTACAGAAGCCATTGAATATCTTAAAAATGGAGCAGGAAAGACAGAAAAAAACTAAGATAACACGCAGAAGAGAGAGACAGAAAAAATGACATCAGGGACAGGCAGAATAAGCAGACAATGTGAGGGGGACAATATGTACAGAGTAGTGATCGCAGATGACGAAGTGCTGATCCGCATGTATATTCGGGAAATTTTAGAAAATAATGGTTATGAAGTAGTGGGAGAAGCAGAAGACGGTCTGGATGCGATTGCAGTGTGCAGACAGAAAAAGCCGGATTTTGTTATTATGGATATTAATATGCCGGTGATGACTGGTCTGGAAGCAACGAAGGTGATCAATGAGGATAAACTGGCTGGATTTGTTATTATTTTAACAGCATATCGCGACAAAGAAATTGCAGATCAGGCAGTAAATACAGATGTAATGGGTTATATCGTAAAGCCGGTGGATGAAGATACACTGATACCGGCAGTAAAGATCGCCATTCATAATTATAAACAGAGAGAAGCTATGGCAAAAGAGTTCCACAAGACCCAGGAAGCTTTAGATGACAGAAAGTATTTAGACCGGGCAAAGGGTCTGGTAATGGAAAGAAAAAATATGTCTGAAAAAGAGGCATATACTTACATGCGCAGTTTGTCTATGGACAAGGGCATTTCTATGACGGAACTGTCAAAAATGCTTTTAAAGGCCTATGAAGGCTGACCAGAAAGCAGAGAGGACGTCTATGGAACAGAAAAAAAATAAGCTTCTTGATGACCTGATACAAAATGATGCGGACAGAAAGCTGGTACAGCTGGTACAGGAGGCAACAGATCTTAACAGTGAAGATATCTGTACGCTTTTAGAAGTCACCCATTCCCTTCCGTTTGTGGGAAATCTGGAAGGGGGAGATACTTATATCAATGTACTTACAAGAGAAAAAGAGTCCATGGTCATTGCCCAGTACAGACATCCAAGCTATGACCTGTATAAACGCAGTATCATCGGGGAGATCGAGCGCCGGGAAGATGAACCGGCAGTATACCGGGCGCTGGAAGAAGGTATTTCCGGCCGTGGACTGATCGGTATTATTGATGAAGGAAGAACTGTGGTACGTCATACAGTAAGTCCGGTGCTTAACAATGAGGGGAAAGTCATAGGAGCGCTTACCTATGAGTATCCCAATAAAGGTTCTGATACAGATTCCATTCGTATCGTTAATAAAGAGGGCAATCCAGATCCATTTAACAGGCAGCTGGGAAAAGCAAGTGATTATCTTCAGGATGCTATTATGCTTTATGATGCAAATGGAATATGTACATTTGCTAATCCTAAGGCAGAAGTGCTGTATCAGGATAAGGGCTTTGAACTGCCCCTTGTGGGACGCGGCTGTAATGAACTGCATCTTACAGACTGCCGCTGGTCAGATCTGACAGAGCATCAGGGCGTGATCCGAAAGGAAGTCCGTACACCGAATTTTATTATGGAAGCAGTGATCAGCGGTATCTGGGAAAATGGTGTCTGCCAGGGAGCTGCTATTATTTTCCGCGATAAAACAGTGATACATCAGATGGAGGATGAGATTGCTTACCGGGTGGCATTGATCCATGAAGTACACCACCGGGTCAAGAATAATCTGCAGACCATTATCAGTCTGATCGGACTGGAAGCGGCTCATACAAAGGATGAAAAAGTGAAGTCTTTTGCCAGGACCATTACCGCTCATGTGCGCAGCATGAATATCACCTATGACCTTCTTTCTCATACAGGAAGTGAAAATGTAGGATTAAAGGCTCTGATCTCCCGCATTACAGATGTTATGCTGGAAAATAACTGCCTGAAAGAAGAATGCAGTATTTCTACACAGGTTGAAGGCGATGATGTAATACTGACAGAGACAACAGCCTCTACAGTAGCTCTGATCGTAAATGAGCTGGTACAGAACAGTTTAAAATATGCTTTTAAGGACCGGAAACAGGGAAATATCCAGATGAAGATCGAAAAGGGTGACACCTACTCCTGGATAACAGTAAAAGATAATGGCTGCGGATTTGACAACAAGAAAGTATCAAGGTCTAACAGTGGATTGGGGCTGCGGCTTATCAGCAGCCTGGTGCAGTCCAGTCTAAAAGGAGAATTGTTTATAGAAACAGGAGAAGGCGGGACCAGTGTAAGGTTCTCCTTTGCAACACCTGAGCAGCATAAAATAAAATAATTATAAACATAAAATAAAAATAGTTTAAAATAAAATTTGTTAAACTATTGACAAAATGATACATGAGTGCTATGATGTAGACACTTAAAGTGATATCTCTTTAACACTGAAAATTCAATTAAACCTGATATGCAACGGCGTATATCAGCACCACAGAAAGGCATCGAAGCCCAGAAACTTTTTACAGAGTTTTTGGGCTTTTTTATTTGCTTATGATCTGCGTGGATTTTCGGACGTTACCTGGAGTGCGGCCCAGATAAGGGCTTAAGGCCTTTATATGGGTCTCTCCCGGCGGCGGTTTTATACCCGCCGGAAAAACTTCCGAAAAGGAGTCGTTTCATAATGGAAATGGAAAACAGG
>JBNMGK010000408.1:0-2374 GCA_050872205.1 Enterocloster sp. | reverse complement strand
GCTTTTTCTTCATAATCCATTAACTGATTGATCTCGGCAGTCATATAATTATAGGTTCCGGACAGTACACCGATCTCGTCATTTCCTGCATTGGCCAGCTTTAATGGTTCAGGCCGTCCTTTTCGTATGGTTTCCATTTGCAGGGCTACACCGATGATGCGGTCTGCAATGGACTCAGAAAGCTTATAGGCGATAAAAAGGGCAAATAATGCGATCATACCGTAAATGATAGCAAAATTGGATACAACAGAATGACCGATATCTGCCAGCTGATCCTGAGGGATAAGGGATACCATGTACCAGTCTGTATTTTTCAGGGAAAAGCAGGCAGTATAGGCAGCACCAGTATCATACTCTACCAGCTTAAACTGGCCGCTGGCTTCCGGATCAGAGTCAAAAGCAGGGGTGATCTGGCTGCTTGACCATACAGAAGGATCTGAGACTGCCACCAGCTCTCCATTTTTATTAATGAAAAATGAAAATTCTCCTTTCATGGAAGAGTCTCTTTGTAAGATCTCTTCAAAGGCGGTTTTAGAAAAATAGATGACAGCATAAGCAGCTGTGTGGTCGTTGCTGGTTTCATTGGAACGATATGAGATACGTTTAATGTAAGCCAGGGGACCATTTGCGCTTACTTCTTCTTCTGTAAGAGCATTTTCAGGCGCCAGCATGGATGTTAAGTTATCTGCGTTCATCTGGGAAAGCCAGGGACTTGATACCTCAGATAAAGGAAGAAATAGATTTTGATCTGCGGTATTAAAATGATCCAGATGGTGATAGGTATGATCATCATAATAAAATTTAACGGATTCGATCAGGGAATGGTCCGTAAGAGAACCAGTCAGACGCATCAGGTTATTGATCTTACTCTTAGCGGGGATCAGCCCCTGGGCCTGTGCAATGGAGATATCAAACAGGTCGCGGGTCACATAGGAGGCGTTTAAGGTATCCGAAGCATGGATCACATGGGATACCAGGTTTTCAGCGGACAGCACAGACTGAGAGCTTAATGCCTGTTCTGAGCGGATGGTATCGTCCAGGACGATGCGGAAGATACGCAGAAACAGAAAGCCTGTAAGCACTGCAGTAGGAATAAGAAAAAGGATGGTATGAGATACCACCAGCTTTTTCTTTAAACGCATATCGTAAATGTAATAATGGAGTATTTTGCTAAATAAATTCATCGCAGCATTTTCTCCCTGTATTCTGATGGTGAAAGACCTACGATCTTTCGAAAGGCCTTACTGTAATAGTTTCCGTCACTATAGCCTACTTTGGCAGAAATGTCCGTGATCTTGTAAAGAGGATCGCTTAAAAACTGTTTGGACATTTTAATGCGATAATCTGTCAGGTACTGATTTAAAGTCTGCCCAGTCTCATTTTTAAACAATGTGCACACGTAGGTAGGAGATAAGTGCACATGTTCACTGATATCCGGCACAGAAAGGGAAGGAACCGCATAATTCTGATGAAGATATTCCTTGATCTGGAAGACCACCGGGTTTTCATCTGTCTCGGAATTTAAACGGTCGAAATACAGTTTTATCTTTTCACAGAAGAACTGCTGCAATATTTTTAAAGCAGGGCAGTCGTTGATGCTTTCCCAGATAGATTCCGATTCCAGGCCTTCTCTCTGCCAGAGGGAAATGTGATTGGAAAGGCTGATCTCATCTAATTTCACCAGATATTTAAAATAAAGGTCTTTTACCTGGTTAGAGGAAATGCTGTGACTGCTGCGGACGGACTGGTAAAAGCGGTCTGCCGCATCCAATGCCGCTTCTTCTTTCTTATCAGTAAGAGCAATGGAAAGGTCCAGCAAAATATCTGTAACTGGCTGGTTGGAGCTTTCTTTTTCTGTTTCTGTCAGCAGACTGTCCGGATCATAGAAAAAGCTGCCTTTTAAAAGTTCTCTGGCTGCTTCAAAGGACACAACGGCCTTTTTTAAACCGGAAACTACCGGTCCCATAGAAAGGAAAAAAGAAGACAGGGGAGAAAAATGCTCCATCAGGTTTTTGGCGCAGCCTGTAAGAAGCTTTTTGTCAGGCTTTTCATCACTGCATAAAAAACAGATGATAAATCGGTCCGTTTTCACGAAATCAAGGGCGTGAAAACCTTTTGAGGCCAGATAAGACCAGAATTCCCGGCGGACGGATGTAATGGCGTCAGAGGAAAGTTCCGATACCGGAGTAAGGCTTTCCAGGATAAAAGCTGTAAAATAAGCGCTTTCACTGATAGGCGGTTTAAGCTGGGAGGCCAGTGCACAGGTCTGTTCCAGGTCCTCATTTTCTGTAAGCATCTGGGCCAGCTGGGCTCTGAGGTTATCTTCGTGTATCCATTTGGCGGTTAAAGAAGCATATACAGAGCGGTACTGGCG
>JBNMGK010000375.1:0-2718 GCA_050872205.1 Enterocloster sp. | reverse complement strand
GCCAAAAATCCTCTTTCTCATGCTGCGTATCAGCTTCAGCTGCTGATACGGGAATTATTGGGAGATAAATAGGAAAAAAATGGAAAAAGCCGACCTGTTTAAGATAGTAAAGAAGGCCGGCATTTTTTTGCCTGAAAAAATGTAACAAACTTTAGAAAGTTCTGACCAGAATACTGAAAAAATCAACATAGAAAAACATAGCGTGCAAAAAAGCTATGGCAAATTGCTAAAATGAATATTGGATTTTAGCGCCTGAATATAGTAACTTTGTAATATAAAAGTTACAGGAAAGCAGGTGAGGAAAGTTGGAAAAGCCTAAGACCATATCAGAGCAGATGGCTGATTTTACTCTGGGACTTACCTTTGAGGATATCCCAAAAGAGGTGATCGACCACGGAAAGCTTCTTCTTACAGATACTTTCGGTGTGGCTATGGCGTGCCAGGAGTTGGAACATGCAAAGGCAGTAAGAAAGACAGTCCTGGAAATGAATTCCCAGAAGGTATGCAGCTTGTGGGGAACAGATGAAAAGGCTATGCTGGCAGATGCCATTCTTTATAATTCCTGTCTCATTCATGGTATGGACTATGATGATACCCATGTAGGTGCCATCATCCATCCAAGTGCAGCAGTAGTCAGTACTGCTTTTACAGTGGGAGAAATGACAGGCGCAACAGGAAAGCAGATGATGGAAGCTATTGTAGCAGGTTGGGAGATCATTACACGTCTGGGACTGGCAGCCAAGGGCAGATTCCATGATGTGGGTTATCACGGAACAGGCATTGCTTCTCCTTTTGCAGCAGCCTGTGTGGCAGCAAAGCTTATGGGAGATTCCAAAGAGACATTAGTCAATGCTTTAGGTATCTGTGGAAGCCAGGCGGCAGCTATCCAGGAGTTTTTACACGATGGAACCTGGACAAAGAAGATCCATCCTGGCTGGGCAGCGCACAGTGCTATCTATGCATTAAGTCTTGCGCGAAATGGCTATACCGGACCGGCAAAAGTCTTTGAAGGCGGTTTTGGAATGTGGATGACACATTGTGGCGGAACCGACGGCTTAGCAGAAGAATTTGCAGATCTTGGAACCAAGTGGCATACACCGGAGATCACTGTAAAGTTATATCCAGTCTGTCATACGACCCATTCTACCATCGATTGTATGATCAGCCTTATGGAAGAAAATGGATTTACAGCAGAGGACATCGACCATGCAGAGTGCCGTATCGCAAGCCGGTATTACGCTATTGTATGCAGTCCAAGAGAGGTAAAGGTAAGACCGGATACCGATTATATCATGCGTTTCAGCCTTCCATATGTAGTAGCTATGGCGGCGATCAAACACCGGGTCAGCCCATGGGAGATCGATTTAAAATATGCGAAAGATCCTAAGGTATGTGATCTTATGGACCGCATCTTCTGTGTAGAAGATGACAGCAAAGACAATCCAGGATATTTCCCAGGATACCTTACCGTTGTATTAAAAGATGGAAGGACTTTTGTAAAAGATCAGCCATATGAAATGGGAACGAAACAGAATCCTTTAAATCTGGAAGCAGTGAACCGGAAGCTGTTGGACAACCTTTCTCCTTATTACAGCGAAGAACGGATCGGACAGATCACCGGACTTTTAGAGCAAATGGAACAGCTGCCAGATGCAGATACGCTTATCCAGGTTTTAAAACGTGATAAATAAAAAAGAGAGGATAGAAGATATGGGTCAGACACTTGTAGAAAAGATCATCAGCCAGAACGTGGGACATCCTGTAAAAGCAGGAGATACCGTTGTGGTAAATGTAGATTTTGCAGCACTTCACGATGGATCCGGACCTCTTTTGGTACGTTTGATGAAAGAAAGAGGTTACGACAAAGAACCAGTATTTAATGCAAAACATATGTTATTTGCCAATGAATTTGGTCCTGAATCTACCAGAGAAGTAGCCAATGAACATGCTCTTTGCAGACAGTATGCTCACGAACATGGATGCTTCTGGGAAGAAGGCGGTACAGGTCATGTACACGCACATGTATATGAAAATTACCTGAAATGCGGAACCGTCTGCATCATCGGAGATTCCCATACAACCGTACATGGAGCGTTTGGATGTTTTGCAACAGGATGCGGCTCAACCGATATGGTAGCAGTAACAAGATTTGGACAGACCTGGATCAAGGTGCCGGAAACATTTTTGATCAATGTACACGGCAAGCTGCCAAAGGGTGTCTATGCAAAAGACATTATGTTAAAGGTGGCAAGTATCATTAAATCCGACCAGGCTATTTATAAATCACTGGAATTCAGAGGGGATACCATTTCCTCACTGTCTATGGATGGACGTCTTACCATCACCAGTATGGGCGTAGATGTAGGTGCTAAAAATGCTATTATGGAAACAGATGAGCATACAAGAGAGTTCTTAAAAGCTTATGGAAGAGAAGAAGATTACGTAGAAGTAAAGGCAGACGGTGACGGAAATTATGAGCGCGTCATTGACATCAACGCAGAAGAATTAGAGCCGCTGGTATCCAAACCACATTATGTGGAAAATGTGGACCTGGCAAAGAACTGTAAGGATGAACATGTAGATCTTATTTATATTGGAAGTTGTACCAATGGCCGTGTAGAGGATCTGCACGTTGCAGCAGAGATCTTAAAGGGAAAGAAGGTTGCCAAGGGTACCAGACTTTTAGTTATCCCTAACTCCCGTTCTGTATACCATGAG
>JBNMGK010000142.1:0-6365 GCA_050872205.1 Enterocloster sp. | reverse complement strand
TTCCTCTTCAATGGGTCCGATAATGGAACCCATAGCTGAAGCTGCTGCTGTACCAGAGCCGGAAATGGCTCCGAAAAGCATATTTGCTACTGCATTTGTATGAGCTAATGCACCTGGGATATTACCGGTAAAAAGCTTTGCAAAATTAATAAGACGAATGGCAATACCGCCCTTGTTCATCAGGTTTCCTGCCAGGATAAAGAAAGGAATGGCAAGAAGGCTGAATACGGAGATACCGGAGAAAATTCTCTGAGCGCCAGTCAGTACACTTGCTCCCATATTTAAAACCGGTAAAATAGCACAGATAGAAGAAACAGCTAACGCTACTGCAATAGGCACGCCTGCGATCAGCATAATGGCCAGCAATACAAATATAATAAGTCCGCAAAGTCCTGCGATTGTCATACTCTCACCTCCCCGGCTTCTTTAAACTCACGATAAAACATTTCCACTGCGTTCATAGCCGCAAATATCATAATAAGGATACCGCTTACAGGTACGATCACGTAAATATACCCCATTGGCACACGAAGAGACGCTGTAGTCTGGATCATAGTCAGCTTTGTAATGGAACAGCCGCCGTAAACCATAACAACTGCTGCAAAGCTGAAGGATAACAGGTCAATGATGATCTCCAGATATTTTCTGAAATTTCCAGTCAGCTTATCTGCCATAAATCCCATTCTCATATGGTCTCTCTTGCCAAATACATAGGCAGATGCCAGAAGGGACATCCAGGTAAAGGAATAAGTCAACAGTTCTTCCGATACGGTACTTGGACGGTTAAAGAAATATCTTGTGATGATCTGGTAGCTTCCTACTGCTGTCATCAGCATAAACAGGAAAATGATCAGATAGCCTAATGCTTTCATCATGGCTTTTCTTACTTTTCGCATATTTTCCATTACTTTCCTTCCTTTCCGGCTGCTGCCTCATTTGCCTCTTTGATATGCTCATAAAGATCACGGATCTTTGGGTTTTCATTTAACATCTTTTCATGGAGAGGAAGCACCTTCTGCTTAAAGGCATTTACATCCACGTCAATGAATTCCACGCTCATATCCTCTGTTGCGATCTTTTTGGCCTCTTCAATACTCTTGTCCCACTCTTCTAGCTCTACTTCTGTGGACTTTTGGGCTGCTTCTTTAAATACCTGGTATTCTTCCGGGCTTAAGCTGTTTAAGAATTTCAGGTTGGCAACCAGCATATCCGGCACCATCTGATGCTTATTATATGTATAATACTTGGCAACTTCGCCGTGCTTATTGTTGGTCAGAGCCAGCTCGTTGTTTTCCGCTCCATCGATCACGCCCTGCTGGATTGCTGTGTAAACCTCACCAAAGCCCATAGGAGCTGCTGCCGCGCCAAAGGCATTTGCCATGGCAACACTGGCAGGACTCTGCTGTACACGGATCTTTTTGCCAGCCAGATCTTCTGGTGTATAGATAGGTGTTTTTGCGTAGAAATTTCTGGTACCTGCATTGTACCAGGTAACTACGCGGAAACCAGCCTCATCTGTGGACTCGTATACATTTTCCATGTAGTTGGAATCTTCCATCACTGACTTGTAGACCTCTTCGGAATCGAAAAGATACGGCATACTGAAGATCTCATACACGCCGGCAAAGGTTTCCAGATTGGCAGTACCTGCCACAACGAAATCAATAGCACCTGTCTGTGTCAGCTCAATGGCTTTCTGGGCTGATCCTAATAGTTCGTTTGGAAAGATCTGTACCTCGTATTTATCACCCAGACGTTCCTCCACATATTCCTTAAATGCCAAAAGCCCCAGATGCTCCGGATGTGTTTCAGACTGTGCATGGGAAATACGCACGATCCGCTTTCCACTGTTCCCCGCCGAACATCCGGAAAGCGCCAGCGCCGTCATACCGGCTGCTGCAAGGAAAACCGCTTTTTTCATGATCCCTTTCATAAAAATATCCCTCTCTTCTTTATACTGGATTTATTCTCATCACAGATCATCTGCCTGACGTATCCGCCAATGGCGGATTTTCAGGTTCCAATCTGTTTGGAACTTATGCACTAAGTATAATAAAAAAAGAGAGGGATTTCTCTGGACAATTTTTGCCTTCTACAAGACTATTCTGTCTTTTTATTAAATTGTATTAACAGCTTTTTAGCGTATTTTTTATTGCTTCTTAACAGGCCATTTTACAGCCTTTTTCAGCCTTCTACGCCCACTTTCTGACATACATCGTTTAAGCAGCAATGTTCACAGTCCGGCTTTGTCCTGGCGCTGCAGACCGCTCTTCCGTGGTATACCAGACGGTGGCAGAAGTCACTTCCTTCTTCTGGTGGGATCAGCTTCCAGAGGGCCATTTCCACCTTTTTCGGCTCTTTAATGCCCTCTACTAATCCCATGCGGTTTACCAGGCGGATACAGTGGGTATCTGTGACAATAGCCGGTTTTCCAAACACATCTCCCATGATCAGGTTTGCGCTTTTTCTGCCTACTCCCGGCAGTTTTAACAGGGCATTAAAATCATCAGGTACATTTCCGTTATATTCTTCTTTCAGACAGGTCATACAGGCTTTGATGTCTCTTGCCTTGCTGTGTCCCAGACCGCAGGGCTTTACAATGGCCTCGATCTCTTCCACCGGTGCCTCTGCCAGGGAATTTACATCTGGAAACTTCTTATACAGATCTTCCACTACCACATTCACTCTGGCATCTGTACACTGGGCTGCCAGGCGGACACTGACAAGCAGTTTCCAGGCCTGGTTGTAGTCTAAGGTACAGCCTGCATCCGGATATTCTTTTTTCAGACGGTCTATAATAACAAGGGCCAGTTCTTCTTTTGTCATGATCATTCTCCTGCCATATCTGTGGCATTTTTTATTCCATTTGTTATTTATGCCTTCCCGGAAATATGCTCCCAGGTACTTTCCGGTACAAGGCCGCGGATCTCTTCGATTTTTCCTTCTTTTACTGCCTGGCGGACCCGGGAAGCACTGATAGCAGTTCCTTCCTGCTCTTTTCTGGGGATCTCCGTTACTTCAATGCCCAGTCCAGGAAGAACCTCTTTCATAGTCACATTATAACAGTCTGTAACAGCACAGTTTGGCTCTGTTCCCACAAAACGCTTTGTAATGTGCAGTTCCGGCGCGATCCTTTTTCCAAATAATTCCAGATCCAGGCGGCAGTTTGCCTTTCCTGCTTCTGTTTTTTCCTTCATAAAATAGGTTGGGAAGGTTGCCGCGGAAATAATATAATCAGAGGTCTGATGTAATATCACACGGTCTAAATCCTTTACCCCTTCTTTTACCATTTCGTACCGCTCTGAGGCACTGTAAAAGGTACGCTTATCAGAAAGTACAAACAGGTGCAGATAATCGCACTGCTTTAAGGCTGTTTCAATGAGATACCGGTGTCCTAAGGTAAAAGGATTGCAGTTTGCCACAATAGCACCGATGACTTTTCCTTCTTTTAAAGCATCCTCAGGGCTTTCAGCCTTCACTTTTTCCATAAAATCTGTAAATCCGGTCTTTTTATTTTCCATAAACAGCACCCGGTCTGTCTTTAAAATGGTATAAAAGCCCAGATCTTCAAACATGGCCTGATTTTTCGGTTTTGTATACATTAATAAATGGCTTCTGCCCTTTTCAAACTCATACTGGGTCAAATGGGAAATAATGGTGCCTGACAGTCCTTCTCCCTGATGATCCGGAGAAATGGCAATGCATTTTAAAACATTTTCCTCTACAGAACCGGCTGCGATGATGCGGTAGTCCTCATCTTCTAAGCAGATGCTGTATTCAATACCTGTATCATAATCTAAGTCCATGGACTTTAAAAATTCTTTTAAACGTTCCAGATCATAGCCTTTTAATGGCCTTCCTTCTAACATGAAGTTTCTCCTTTCTTTCCCCAGGTCTTATACGTCTTTAAAAGCAATGGTGTCTCTGCAACCAGCATACCGATCCATCCTGCCAGATAGGAATAAGGCAGTGCCTCAATTCCCATTTTCCATACAAATACTAAAGGCGCAGCTGCCAGTACACGCAGTCCCATATTGATAAAACTGCTTATTAATGTGATCTTTAAGTCTCCGATACCTCTGAAAAATCCCTGGATGCCATTGGTAAGGGCCGGAAGCAGGTACATCACAGAGATCAGATGCAGGTAGGTAACACCATGACCGATGACTTCTTCATCCTTTACGAACATCATCATAAGAGGTCTTGCAAGTGCAAAACAGATGATAAAGATCAGAATGCCATAAATAGTCTCCAGAACCATGCCGCAGCAAAATCCCTTTTCCATACGGTCGATCTTACCTGCTCCCTTGTTCTGGGCCATAAGGGCAGTCATGGCATGGGCAATATTCTGCTCTGGGGTATAGGCAAAATCGTCAATACGGTTGACAACCGCAAATGCGGCTGAAACAGATACTCCCATGGTATTTACAATGGCCTGGATACCGATCTTTCCAAGCTGTACTGTAGCCTGCTGCATGGCAGATGCCCAGCCAAAGGCAATGGTCTTCTTTAAAAGACGTTTATCAAAGACCAGCCACTTCTTTCCCAGGCGCAGCAGGGGCACCTTTTTCTGGATATAGATCACACAGAACAGACTGCATAAGGCTTCACTTAATACAGTGGAAATAGCGCAGCCCCTGCTTCCATCCTTTAACACGATAACGAAAAACAGGTCGCCGAATACATTTAACACAGCACTGATGATCAGGAAATATAATGGAGAATTGCTGTCTCCCAGCGCTCTTAAGGTACTGGAAAAGAAGTTATATAAAAATGTGAACATCAGTCCCCAGAATATGATCCGCAGATATTCTGCCGTCAGGTCCATAATGGACGGATCTACCTGGATCAGCTGCAGCATAGGCACTGCAAAAATAACGCATAACGCCGTCAATGTAACAGAAAAGACCACTCCTGAAAGCATGGTAGTGCTGATCTGTCGATGCAGTGTATCATAATCTTTTGCCCCATACTGCATTCCCATTAAAATAGCGGCGCCCATACAAAGACCATTTAAAAATAAGATCATCAGTGTTGTAATAGGGTTGCAGATACCTACTGCTGCCAGAGCCTCTTTTCCTACAAAATGACCTACGATAATGCTGTCTACTGCGTTGTATGTCAACTGGAACAGATTTCCCAAAACCAGGGGAATGGTAAATTTCACCAGTATCGGCATGATTTTTCCCGTTGTCAGATCTTTTGTCATAATCCTTTATCTCCTTACATTTTCACAGTCTTTTAGAAAACGACTTGTTTTTAATATTAGGCGGATTTGAATGGAAAGTCAACAGATATGGTTTTTAAAAGTTATAGTCAGCAAAAGAGCTGCCGCAATGATCAGCCTGCAGCAGCTCCTTTATGGGGGAATTTGAATCTTTTATACGATTATAATGGAATAATTCCTACAACTACACCAACCAGCATACAGATGATACTGAAAGCCCATACCCACAGGAAGCTGTTCTTAATATGGTCTTTAATATCTACATCTGCAAGACCTACACCTAACAGGGTTGCAGGTACCATTGGGCTGATGAAGGTTGCGCAGTTACGGCAGACAACCATAGCAATTGCGATTGGCATTGCTCCAACACCAAAGCCTTCGCCGATTCCGATCATAACAGGAAGCATACCATAGAAGTAGCTGTCTGTGTCGAAAGCAAGTGCTAACGGAACACTTAAGATACCAATTACTAATGGCAGATGCTGTCCAAGTGCTGCTGGTAAAATGCTGCTGATCAGGTTTGACATACAGGTGATAACACTGTTTACACCCTCAATATCCTTAACCAGGATACCCATTAATACAGCTGCACCCATTAAAGTAGAGCACATCATCAGAGCCGGACCTGCGTGAAGGTTGATGATCTTCTTCTGCATCTTTGCACCTGGGTAGTTTACCAGGATGGCAATTGCAACACCGATCATGAAAGGAACGTAGCTTGGGAATATATCTTTAATTAATAACGCAATAACTGCAATGGTTAAAATGATGTTGAATACAAACAGCTTTGGACGAGCCAGTTCGCTGTTTTCAGACTCGGCTGCTGCAGCTGCTTCTTCTACGCTGTTAAGATGAGCTGCTTCCTGTGCCAACTTACCATTTAAGCCAGCGCCTCTCTTCTGCTCAATAATACCATTTAATACTGCTACTGCTAATGCCAGAACAATACCACATGCCTGGATCGGCAGAATGGTCTGCCATAAGGAACCTGCCTCAATACCAAGAACAGTTGCTGCTCTCATGGTAGGACCAGCCCATGGCATCAGGTTTAAAACGCCCATTGCGATAACGGAAATACGAAGTAATGTTGCCGGACGCATATGCATCTTTTTGTAAACTGGAAGCATTGCCGGAACTA
>JBNMGK010000381.1:0-2628 GCA_050872205.1 Enterocloster sp. | reverse complement strand
CTATTTTTGAAATGTTTTATTCCACAGGCTGCAGAGTATCGGAAGTTGCTGATATGAAACTTTCTGACATCAATTTTGAAGAGGGATCCATAAAAGTATGTGGTAAAGGAAACAAAGAACGTTTTGTGCATCTGACACCTAAGGCAATCTTGGCTTTAAAAGCTTATCTGGATACACGAAACGATAGTACAGACGCAGTTTTTGTGGTAGGTAAACGAAAAACAGCTGGTATGGGGAAAAGTACCCTGGAGAAAATCATTAAAGAAATATGTTCCAGGACGGATATACAAAGAACGGTCACACCTCATGTCCTGCGACATACATTTGCTACACATATGCTGGAAACATCCCCTATTGATGTCGTACAAACTTTGTTAGGACATGAAAAACTTGATACAACGAAGATTTATGCTAAAACAAGTATGATGGTGATAAAGGATAATTTTTATCGATCCCACTTATAAGCATAATGCTCTGGTAGATAATTCTGCCAGAGCTTTTATTTTACACATAGGAGGTATCTCAATGGAAAAAATTAAACTTACCGGATCTGATCAGCTGTATGAAATCCAGAGTATCCGGCCAACATCAGAGCATGTGCTGCAGATCGTTTTTGCAGATGCAGTACCGGACTCCTGGGACGGTGATATCCAGTTGTATACGGCGGGAGCTGTTTTGGCAACCACATTGACCGGCTGGAACACCATATACCGTGATGAGGGCCAGACAGTGTATCTGTCAGATGATGGTAGTGTATATGTACCGCCAACGGATCCAGAGCCAGTTGTCCCACCAGAGCCGTACGAGCCAACACTTGCGGAGCTGCAGGCCAGCAAGAGGAAGGAAATTAGCCAGGCATGTGAGCAGGCTATCTATTCTGGCGTCAGCGTAGAACTTGCTGACGGCTCTACGGAACACTTTGCACTGACAGAGCACGATCAGCTTAATCTTTTTGGTAAGCAGGTCCAGCTTGCAGCTGGAGCAGAGCAGTTGGAGTATCATTCTGACGGACAGACATGCCGGTACTACAGTGCTGAGGACATGCAGACCATTATCACAAAGGCTATGTGGCACGTATCCTACCACACCACATACTGTAACGCTTTGAATATGTGGATCAGCGGTGTACAGGCTGCAGAAGAGATCCAGCAGATTTTTTACGGCGCAGACGTTCCGGAACAGTACCAGTCAGAGGTCCTTAAGGCATATCTTTTACAGATAGCATCTATGGCAGGAGATGATGAAAGTAATGCACAAACTACTTAATAAGTATTTGTTTTTAGCTGATGTGGGCGGTTTACTCTACATAGTGATTGAGCTGGCCTGGCGTGGTTGGAGCCACTGGACGATGTTTATCCTTGGAGGGTTTTGTTTTATCTATTTGGGACTCATCAATGAGATTTTATGCTGGGATACGCCACTTTGGCAGCAGATCCTGATAGGAGCAGTGGGAATTACAATGTTGGAGTTTTTGACGGGCTGTGTGGTTAATCTTTGGCTGGGGTGGGCCGTTTGGGACTACAGCGGCATACCAGGCAACATCTTGGGGCAGATCTGTCCACAGTATATGTTGCTATGGCTTCCGGTAAGCCTGGCTGGGATCATCCTGGATGACTGGATCCGATATTGGTTTTTCGGTGAAGAGAGACCGCACTATAAATTAATATGACATAGAAAAAGCACCCGAATCCACGGCAAAAGGATTTTCGGGTGCTTTTTACTGCCTTTTGCAATATTATAACATGATTTGCGAAAGGAGACAAATAGAAAAATGAACAGGAGTACATGCATGAGTATTCAGTTTTTTGCAACAGGACTGGTTGCGTATTTTAGTCAGAAGTTAGGAGTTACCTTCTATCTTTTAGGGCTGTTGCTTTGCCTTATGGTAATTGATTATCTTTCCGGAATGGCAGCAAGTGCAGTGGAAGCGTTGGATCATCCGGATGATAAGTTATATGGGTGGAGTAGCAGGAAAGGCGCTAAGGGAATTGCTAAAAAGGTAGCATACCTTTTTGTGATTGCAGTAGCAATGGTGATTGATTATAGTATCATCCAGACTTCGGACGTACTTGGATTTACTCTTCCAAATACAATTCTGTCTTTATTAGTTACTGTATGGTATTTATTAAATGAAGCGTTGTCGATCACGGAGAATGCCGGTCGTATGGGTGCGCCGGTACCAGGGTGGCTTATGAAGTACATAGCTGCATTGAAAAGTAAGATTGATAGCAGAGGGGAAAACGGGGATAAAGAACAGTAGGAGGAGGTGATCCATACATCTCCCGCAGGCAGTCCGGGTCATGGCTGCCATTTGCGACGTCGCAATTTATCAGTAGAATAAAAATCATGCATATGTTATAATGTTTAGGTTACCGCCTCCAATCTGGTGACAGGAAGGAGGTGTTTTGCGATGGAAAACATTTTGTCTTTTGTTGTCACTGTCATGGCAGGTGTGGTTTGCCACCTCATTTGCAAATGGTTAGACGGTGACAAGTAGCCGGTAACTAGCCTATGGTTTAAGCCGCCATAAAAAATGGAGTAGAAAAGCCCAGGGAGCGCAATTCCCTGGGCTTTTCGTTTGCTGTTTCGCGAGGAAACATTTTGTCTTTTTGCCTAACGGCATTATAG
>JBNMGK010000246.1:0-4512 GCA_050872205.1 Enterocloster sp. | reverse complement strand
TACGCCTGGCACAGATTCCATGTATACGCTGAAATCTTCTGCTCCTGTCATCTTCTTTAATGGAACCAGGGCATCTTCTCCCATTTCTTTTGCAGCTGCGCCTCTTGCGATCTGTACCAGATCTTCATGGTCATTGATCAGTGGGCTTGGTCCAAAGTAATAATCTACCTCAGCACTGCATCCATATCCCTTTACCACTGGTTCCACTACACTTTTGATCACCTCTGGCATGCTGTTTCTAAACTCTCTGTTAAATGCACGGACAGTTCCAGTTAGTTCTGCCTGGTCAGCGATAATATTTTCCTTGGTTCCACCGTTAAAAATTCCTACACTTACTACCAGGGAGTTAAACGGATTGTTGATACGGCTTGGAATGGTCTGTAATGCCTGGATGGCTGCTGCACCTGCAATAATGGCATCTTTTCCCTCATGAGGAGCACTTCCGTGACTGGACTTTCCATGGATCTTAATAGTAAAGCGATCGCTGCAGGCCATACGCTCTCCAGACTCAAAATTTACTTTTCCAGCAGGAACTGCGGACCAGATGTGCATACCGAAAATAGCATCTACGCCTTCAAGAGCTCCACGCTTTACATATTCTTCAGACTTTCTTCCTATTTCTTCTGCCATCTGGAAGATCAGCTTTACAGTACCGTGGATCTCATCTCTGTGAGAGCTTAAGATCTTTGCTGCACCTAATAACATGGAAGTATGGCAGTCATGTCCGCAGGCATGCATTACACCTGGATTTAAGCTGCAGTAGCTTTTTCCCGGATCCTCTGTAATAGGAAGGGCATCAATATCTGCACGTAGCATTACAGTCTTTCCAGGCTTGTCTCCCTTTATGGTTCCCACGCAGCCGGTGATTCCGTCAAATTCCTGTACTTCCACACCCATTTTTTCCAGTTCTTCCTTAATAAAGCGTGTGGTATTTACTTCTTTTGTACTCAGCTCCGGATGAGAATGAAGATAATGTCTGCACTGGATCACGTAGCTTTCCTGTTCTTTTGCAAGTTCTTTTACGTTCATTTTCATTCTCCCTTCGCCATTTTTTCCAGATAATCTGCTGCAAACTGTGCGTATTCTGCAGATCCTCTGTGAAGAATATCTTCATCGATCTTAAATTTTTCATTGTGGACCGGATAAACACAGCCCTTTTCTTCATCATAGCAGCCTAAGAATAAGAATACAGAAGATGGGATCTTATCCATAATATAGGAAAAGTCTTCGCTTCCTGTTGCCTTTTTCGCTTCTTCTACTCCATCTTCACCGTAAAGCTTGAGGGCCGCCTTTCTTGCAATATCTGTAAGCATTGGATCTCTATTTACAAGAGAAGGTTCAATATAGAAGTATTCCAGTTCTGCAGTGCAGCCTTCTGCCTCAGCGGTACACTGGATAATACGGCGCATGTTCTCTTCTACCATAGCCCGGCACTCTTTGGAATAGCAGCGGACAGTTCCTTCCATAACTGCCTTATCTGTAATAATGTTAAACTGGGTTCCAGCCTGGATCTTTCCAACAGTTACTACCAGTGAATTAGAAGGGTCATTCATACGGCTTACAATATGCTGCAGATTCATAAGGATAGAACTTGCTGCAACAATGGCATCTTTTCCATGCTGAGGTTCAGAACCATGGGAGGAAACACCGTGAACAGTAATAATAAAGTTATCGCAGCTTGCCATCAGTTCCCCGTCCTTTACAAGAACCTTTCCACTTGGTCCTGTAGGCCATACGTGCATACCCATGGCAGCATCCACATCATCTAAATAGCCCTTATCCACATAGTAGCGGCTTCCATAAAATGCTTCTTCTGCAGCCTGGAATAATAACTTTACAGTTCCTGGAAGATTTTCTCTTTCTTCCCATAATAATCTGGCTGCACCTAACAGCATGGAAGTGTGGCAGTCATGTCCGCAGGCATGCATTACACCTTCATTTTCACTTTCAAACTCTACACCGCTGTTTTCTTTAATAGGAAGAGCGTCAATATCACCTCTTAATAATACGATGTGATTTCCCGGCTTTCCGCCTTTGATGGTAGCGATGCAGCCTGTGTAATCATCAAATGTCTGTACCGGGATACCCAGCTCTTTCAAACTGGATACCAGATATGCTGTGGTGTTTTTTTCCTTATAAGAAAGTTCCGGATGCTGATGCAGATAGCGGCGGTCTTTTATGATCTGACTGCTAAGCTCTTCTGCCCGTTTTGCAAAATTCATAGTTTTTCTTGCTCCTCTCTGACTTTATTTTAAAGATATGTATTTTATTACAGTAAAAGGACTGCTGCAAAATACAAATGGTTTTTGCAACAGTCCTATTTTACATCAACAATGCGTGTCTGTCACCCACATGCTGATTTTTCTCATTTTAGAGATAAATACCGCCGCCAGGTCCTAATGGCAGGTTAAGTGCTACCCAGATGATAACCTGGATGATCCATACAATTGCAAATGTTACAGAGAATGGAAGCATATTTGCAATGATGGTTCCGAGACCTACATTCTTATCATACTTACGGGCAAAACCTAAAATAACCGGAATGTAAGTAAATAATGGAGATAATGGGTTGGTAATGGAATCACCGATTCTGTATACGACCTGGGTAATAGCCGGGTCAAATCCCATTAACATCATCATTGGTACAAATACAGGAGCTAAGATTGCCCACTTTGCAGATGCAGATCCAATGAACATATTTACGATACAGGATAAGAAGATCAGACCAATTAACAGCGGGATACCTGTAAATCCTACATTACTTAACAGTTCTGCTCCTCTAATGGCAAGTACAGTTCCTAACTTGGATACAGAGAAGAAGTTAGTGAAAATGGAAATGAAGAAGCACATAAATACGTAGTTTCCCATTTCAGCGAAGCCCTGGCTGATATCAGCCCATAAGTCTTTGTCATTTTTGTATCTTCCAGTAACAACACCGTAAACAATGCCAGGAATCATTAAGAACATGGTAACTGTAAATACGATACCTTTGGAGAATGCGGAACTACCACTGGTGATAGAACCATTCTCATCTGCCAGGATCGCTCTGTCACCAAAGATCGGTACACACATAAGAACGATCACAACAATGTAGATCAGAATAGAAAGAGCGGCTGCCTTGATACCTTTCTTCTGAACGGGTGTCAGGTTAGATGCAGATTCATCAAAATCATACTTTGCAAGTTCTTCTTTTTTGATTGGGAAACGATGTAACAGTACTTTCTCTACCAGAACAGTTCCTACTACAGTAAGTACCACACAGGATGCAATGAGGAAATACCAGTTAATTGCGATAGATGCTTCATAGTTTGGATCGATCATTCTTGCTGCCTGCTCAGTAAAGCCATATGCAAGAGCATCAGAAAGTCCTAAAAGAACGTTGGCGCAGAAGCCGCCAGCAACTGCTGCGAAAGCAGTGTACATACCAAGAAGAGGATGACGTCCAATGGACATATACAGGATAGCTGCCAGTGGAGGCAGTACGATAAATCCTGCGTCACCTGCTACGTTTAAGTTGATTCCTAAGAACATAATAACTGCAGTTACGATCCAGCCTCTTGCTTTTCCAAGAAAGTTGACCATAACAGATACCAGGAATCCACTCTTTTCTGCAACAGATGAACCAATAACAGCTACCAGTACCATACCAAGAGGTGCAAAACCTGCAAAGTTGGTGATAACATTGGTCCACAGATAACGGATACCATCAAATGACAGAAGATTGAAGATCTCAATGGTGGATCCGTCTGCCGGGTTTACTGCGGAAATTCCTGCTGCACTGCAGATTGCTGAAACAATAGTAACGATAATCGCAAGTCCTAAGAACATAGTAATAGGATCTGGCAGCTTATTACCGGCGCGCTCAATGGCATCAAGCATGCGGTCAAGCAAACCTTTCTTTTCTACTTTCTCATTCATAATTGCGTCTCCCTCCTACTGTAAAAATACAGTTTAAAAAAGTTTGGTATTATTTTATAAAAGTTTTATTAAAAAATCAATTAAAAATTTAAGTTTAGATCCCAACTAATTCGTAAATTTATTGTATATCACTTAATTTTATTAAGTTGTAACCTTAATTTACTTTTTGTCAATCTCTCATCTTTTGATGATTGTTTTTTTGTTAATACAAAAGCACAGGGGTCACGACCTCTATGGCCGGACCCCTGTGTCCTGTATACTGACTCTTTTTCAGGTCAGTTTTTATTATTCGTTACAGTTCAGCCATGACATCTTCTTGTTTCCATATTCATGAAAACAAGAAGCTTGGTGGTTCCACCATATGCTGATTTGGATGAAAAAGTGCTTATGCAAGCAAGCTTGCAACACGCTTTTTCGTCCAAACCAGCGCATGGCTGAACTGTAACAGAGTATTGAGGAACAGAGACAATGGATAAGGTACTTTTGGTCATACCGGCTTACAATGAAGGAAAAAACATTGAGCGGGTAGTAGACCACATTAAAAACGATTTTCCGGAACTGGATTATGTGGTGGTCAACGACGGCTCCAAAGAT
>JBNMGK010000407.1:0-2377 GCA_050872205.1 Enterocloster sp. | reverse complement strand
GTATGGATCGCCATGATCATAGACTGGATCGTGCGTATTATTTTCTTTGCAACACGGTTTTTCAGTGGAAAGTGGAAGACCTTTTATCATGGGGAATAATGTATGTTCCAGGTATGAGTGTACATAATGGGATAAAGGAGAAAGAGTATGAACTCTAAGACAAAAGGCATTTTGTGTATTGTGACAGCAGCATTTTTCTTTGCTTTTATGTCACTTTGTGTCCGGCTGGCAGGAGATCTGCCGTCTATGCAGAAGATATTGTTCCGTAATCTGCTGGCGTTTTTTATCGTAGGCGCAGGGCTGATCCGCAAGCCGGAAAAACTGGAGATACATAAGGGGGATATTAAATATCTGTTCCTGCGCTCTTTTTGCGGGACCATTGGCATTATCGGAAATTTTTATGCTATTGATCATCTGGTACTTTCAGATGCCAATATGTTAAATAAGCTTTCTCCTTTCTTTGCCATTATTTTTTCTTATTTTCTTTTAAAAGAAAAGCTGACTTTGTTTCAGGGCGTGGCAGTGGTAGTGGCATTTATAGGAGCGCTGTTCATTATCAAACCTACAGGAAATATGGCAAATTCTGCTGCTCTCATTGGCATGTTAGGAGGCGCGGGAGCGGGAGCTGCTTATACCTATGTGCGGGTCCTGGGAAAAAGAGGGGTCAATGGAAAGATCGTGATCATGTGTTTTTCCGCTTTTTCCTGTCTTACGGCAGTGCCGTTTCTGATCGGCCATTTTGTGCCTATGACATGGCAGCAGATCATTGCCATGGTGGCAGCCGGATTTGGCGGCGCAGGCGGCCAGATCTTTGTGACAAAGGCTTATTATTATGCCCCGGCAAAGGAACTTTCTGTTTTTGATTATTCCCAGATCCTGTTTTCCGCCCTTATGGGATTTCTGGTCCTGGGGCAGAAGCCGGATGTGTTCAGTGTTATAGGCTATGTGATCATCTGCTCTACGGCAGTTGGAATGTATTTTTATAATAAGAACCGGAATGCATAAAGATGTATCTGGGATATTGTAACAATCAGGAGGACGAAAATGCAGGTTACCTATATCCACCACAGCAGTTTCCTTGTGGAGACTGAGGAAAATTACTTTTTATTTGACTATTTTGAGGGAGAACTTCCGACTCTTAAGGAAGACAAGCCTCTTTTAGTCTTTGCAAGCCACCGCCACGGGGACCATTTTTCACCGGTGATCTTTGATCTGGTGAAACAGCATGAAAAGATCAGCTTTGTGCTGTCTGATGATATCTGGAAGCGGAGAGTGCCGGAAGAACTGTTAGGAAAGACCTATTTTATAGGGCCGGAGGAAGAACTGGAGCTGACAGCACCATTTACAGGAGAGTCAGGTGTAAAGATTCGGGCTTTTAAATCTACAGATGAGGGAGTGGCTTTCCTGCTTGAAACAGAAGGAAAGCGGATCTATCATGCAGGAGATCTGAACAACTGGGTATGGGACGGTGAGCCGGAAGCGGATAATAAGCGGATGAGCGAGAACTTCCATAAGGAACTGGAGAAGATGAAAGGCATCCATATCGATGTGGCCTTTATGCTCCTTGATCCGAGACAGGAAAAGGATTTCTATCTGGGAATGGATGATTTTATGAAAATGGTGGGAGCTGATGTAGTGTTCCCTATGCATTTCTGGGGTGATTTTGAGGTAACGGACCGGTTTAAGAAGCTGGAGTGTGCGAAGGTCTATAAGGACCGGATCGTGGAGATCCACAAAAAGGGAGAAAGCTTCCTGATATAGACGCAAGACACTATAGACTGTATGGAAATACAAAGGTTGTATATAGTACATCTGAGAAAGAGAGGACAAGAACATGCTGCTGATCAAAAACGGACGGGTGGTTGACCCGGCAGGAAAGAACGAAAGAAATGCCGATATTGTTGTAAAAGACGGGAAAATCGAGAAAATATATCCAGAAGGAACATTACCTGCACAGGCAGAAGCAGCTGCGGACCAGGTGATCGATGCAAAGGGCCTTGTGGTAGCCCCTGGTCTGGTAGATGTCCATGTACATTTCCGTGATCCGGGACTGACCTATAAAGAAGATATCCATACAGGCGCTGCAGCTGCTGCCAAAGGCGGTTTTACAACTGTTGTGTGTATGGCAAATACAAAGCCGATCGTGGATAATGAAGAGACACTGCGCTATGTGCTGGAAGAAGGAAAGAAGACCGGCATCCATGTGCTCAGCTGTGCAGCTATTTCCAAGGGCTTTGAAGGAAAAGAAAGAACAGATATGGAAAGTCTGTTAAAGGCCGGTGCTGCCGGATTTACGGATGACGGTATCCCGTTAATGGACGGACCATTTGTAAAAGAGGCTATGGAAGAGGCAGCCAGACTGGATACGGTTTTAAGT
>JBNMGK010000148.1:0-6181 GCA_050872205.1 Enterocloster sp. | reverse complement strand
CTGATGGCGGTAGTTTTGTAAGTTTACCCCTTTGATAAACGGCTGTTGTGATACTCGCCGGAGAAGGTGACGTCTTCTCCGAACCATACAGGGGGTATAAAGGCCTTTGCCTCTTCTTCAGCGGCAAATTCTACTTCTGCAAGAATAAGACCGTTGTAATGACCTTCAAAGATGTCCAGCTCAATGGTAAGATGATCGTTTCCTGGAACAGGGATCATATACCGCTTTTTAGTAAGGATAATGCCGTCTGCCTTCGCAAGCAGATGTTCATAGGATTCTTTGTTCAGTGGCAGATTGTATTCCTCTCTGGATAAGAGGCCTTTTCCTTTGTAAGTGAGGTAGTAGTCATCATTATCCCTGCGTACCCGAACAACGGGATCTGTATTTAAATAGGCCTGTTCAATCTGCCTGCAGGGAAAAGATGTACATTCAGGCGGAATCTGTTTAATGAGAAATTTTCTTTCGATCTCCATATGGATACTCCTTCTGGTTTGTGTGCTTTTTTAACAATATTTTGCATTTTTTAGTATACACTATCATAGCATTTATCTCTTTTCAGAAAAAGGGAAAAATGGTAAAATAAATAAAGTTTCAGAACGGTTACACATATAGGGGGTCAAAATACTGGCTTCCAATATTATTGCGTAAAGGGAGAATTAAAATGTCAAAAGTTTTTGCGTTTCTTGCAGATGGACTGGAAGAAGTAGAATGTCTTGCAGTAGTAGATGTTCTTCGCCGTGCCGGAGCAGAAGTAACACTGGTATCAGTAACAGGAAGCCGTGAGATCACTGGCGCTCATCATATTCATTTTCAGGCAGATGCTCTTTTTGACGAAACAGCAGCTGAAGAGGCAGATGTATTATTCCTTCCAGGAGGCATGCCGGGGACCAATACATTAAAGGCACACGAAGGCTTAAAGAACGCCATTTGCAAGGCAAACAAGCAGGGCCGCCGCATTGCAGCCATCTGCGCTGCCCCAAGCATTCTTGGAGAAATGGGACTGTTAAAAGGAAAAACAGCCACCTGCTACCCAGGCTTTGAGGACAAGTTAGAAGGTGTTTCCTACACCCGCCAGGGCGTGATCACCGATGGAAACATTACCACAGCAAGAGGCCTTGGATATGCCTTAGATCTGGGCATCGAGCTCATCCGTCTGCTTATGGGACAACAGCATGCCCAGATGGTGAAAGATGCGATCCAGTATGATCAGGTGTAAGAGTGGGAAAATTATAGACTAAAGCGTGAAAAAAGAGACAGTAGGCAGTCAAAGCGTACTGTCTTTTTTGTTGATTGTTATTTTCTTCTATCATAAATCAAAAATTACGAATTTCTTACGGATTCCCCATTTTTAGTTTACATGTAACGAAAGAAGTAGTAAAATATTATACATAAAATGCCCATAGTGTATAATTATGCCCGTAGGCAAATGAAAACATTTAATAATAAATAGTAAGATAGATGATCGTTTTCTAAAAATAGAAATTACTAAAGATAGGAAGATCAATATGACGACAGAAGAAAGAATCATGAAATTAAAACGTTTTGGAAAAAGGAGTTTCGTAGGATTCCTGTCCTTCGTGCTTGCGATGGAACAGGTGCCATGGGGAAATGTATGGCCATTGATCACCAGCCATGCAGCGGTGGATCCAAATTACGTCCCCGCATTGTACGGAACCTTTAAGATGGACAAGAATCAGGATGTAGCACTGGATGATAGCGCTATTACTCTGTCAAAAAAGACACAGGCTACAGGTTCTTTAAAGATCGAATATGATTCTGTTGCGGCAGATTATAAAATTAAAGGAATGGGTCTTCATATTGATACACCTACTATTTTTTATAATCCGGTAACAAAAGAATATAAAGTTGAAAATGTATCAACTAATACATATAATGGCGCAACCGGTTTGACGGAACATTATGGACCACAGCAGTATGCAGATGCGAACCACCTTACGATCGTTGGTGGTGTAGAGGTAGCTTTCCCTGGACTGAATACCAATATATGGCGTGTATACAATTCTGCAAAGACCCAGGCATTAGAAGAGTCAGATCTGGAGGTTGTACAGGCCGAAGAAGACAAAGAGGATGAGGAAGAAGTTACCATCACCGAAAACTCAGACACAACAGGTACCAATACAGATCATTCAGATGTTAAGGATGAAGAAGAAAGCTCACAGAATAGTGAAGAGGAAAAAACTGATTCTACAGATGGAGATGAAGAAACGGTAGAAGATACGGGTGAAGAAAAAGAAACCTCCGATGAAAAAGTGGAAGATTTCACGGGGGGGGGCACGAAAGAGAAGAGCTTAGAAAAGAAAACCCAGTTAGAATCTTCAGAGGAGAAGGTTGAGGCTGTATCTAAAGCAGAAGAAGATACAGCTGACATAAACAAAACAGAGAATAATGCTTCTGAATCAACTGAAAATAGTACGGAAGAGCCGACAACAGAAGATACAGTAACAAAACCGGAGGAAACAGAGAAAACTTCCGAAAATGAAACCACAGAAGCGTCTTCTGAAGAAGAAACAAAGAAAGAAGCCATAGAAGAAACTTCCGAAGAGGAAACAAAAGAAAACAGCGAAACAGAAAGCAGTGCAGCAGAAGAAACAACAAAGGCAGAAGAAACAATAACAGCTGATGAGAAAAATACTCAGGAGACTGCCGCAACAACAGACGAGAAAAAAACTCAGACTGCAGATAACGAAATAGATACATATGATGCATCTGGAGAAAAAGATAATTACAATTATGTTTTAACGCCAGATGCGACACAGATGATAGATGGTTCTGAAGAAAACGCCGGCAGCGCCAATGCGCTGAAATATTACAGAGGCAATGTACGTATTAACTATATCAATGGCGATTATACACCGACCACCAACATCAGTGTTCCAATTAAATTAAAATTCTGGATCAATACAGATGAGAATGGCAAACCTTACTCTCTTCCAGAAGGTCTGAGCGCAGACTGCTGGTCATGGATCCACAACGAAGGTTATGAAAAAGACAGTGTTGTTGTAAATCCATCAAGCAATCAGGGCGTATCTATTGAAGGAAAATATGCCATTGCGAAACAGCCAAGAAGAGACACCTCCGCAGTGCAGCTTCTTTATTCTAATATCGACTGGGATATTAAGATGGAGACTGTAAAAGGCGCCAAGGACGATCCGGTCATTACTTGGCAGAAGAACAACTATGCTTCTTATTTAATGACGATTGAAAATACTTCCGGTCTGGATGACGGAAAACTTCCTTCGGATAAGGAAAGCTGGGTGCCGGATACTACTTTGTTTTCTAATTATGATATTATCGTAGAAGTACCAAATACCAGTCAGGGACACAGTGCTTTTGCAAATACTTCCCAGTATGTACGCTACTTTATGGATGATGCTGGAAATCTTACAGAAAATCCGGATTATTATGATCCAAGTAAGACTGATTCGGACGCACTTTATGGTGGCAAATGGATTGCAAATGATCTTTCTAATGTAGGATACGACATTACAAAATATGATGAGAGCGGTGGTGCGGTCATTGTAGATGTTACAAATCTTTCTGAAGATGATCGTATGCTGGAGAATCCTGATGATCTGCTGGCAAAAGGTGCAAAGATCATTGGTTACCAGTGGACCACAGGAGCCACCTTTATTTTCACAGCCAGAAATCAGACACTTTATCCGCCGCAGTTTTCTTCCAAATATAATGATGATCTGAAAGATAAACCTGAGGAGGAAAAACCGACTCAGCGTTTCTATCGTGTATACACACCATTCAGTAACAGTGTTACGGTAGCTGATAATAAACGTGGCGGAACTGTAGAAGAAAAAGTAAATGCAAAAGGTACCATTTATTTTGGCGGTACTGCAGATGCAGCAGCAGGTCAGCTCCTTTTAGAGGAAGAAGAAAGAAACGCAGTTGATATTGATGAAGAAACATCTGACAGTATTAATATAGAAGAAACAGAAAACGCAGATTCTGAAACAACTGATCCAAAAGATCAGGAAACGGATGATACATCTGACGCTTCTACCGATACGACCGATGACTATGATGATACGATTCTTGCAGACGAACCTGGCTGGGTCGTACCATCCGCACAGGAATTATGGAATGGTATTGTAACTACATACGATGGAAATAGTGGCAGTGCGGCAGATATTTCGGCTTTGGGACATCGCTGGTCACAGTCCACAAATACATTAGTATACATTCATGTACCGGAGTACAATGCGGTAGGAACTAAAACAGTAGAGACAAAAGATGCCTATGCAGGAAAAGAAATTATTTACACGATCAAAGATGTAGGTATTGGACCGGATGATGGTGTAGCTGGTTCTGTAGCTGCTCCTATGTATCGCCCAAATGTGGTAGATACATTACCAGATGGTTTTGATCTTCAGAAATTACAGTTTGTATTGCCGGAGTCCATGGCGAATATAGGATATCCTGGATATGATACACCGGCGGATTACTGGATGGGTGGAAGCGATGACCTGTTGGGAACAGGTATTGTAGGCGATTCATCAAAGAAGACGTATTCTCCATTGGAATATCAGGACAAAAACGGTGACTGGATCCCGCTGGAGGGACTGACCTTTAAAGAAGTAGATCCAGAACCAGGAGAAACGGTAACAGTAGAAACGGAAACAGGAACAGAGCCGGGTGTGATTTATTCCTGTGATGTAAAAGATATCTTTGAGCAGATCGGTGATTATTCCCAGAATATCCGGATTAATTATCGGTGCTATTGGGTTCCTCTTACCAGGTGCGTCGGATATGTCCGTCTGATCGGTGTATCCAGGGTAGCTGGAGAACGTACAAATACAGCAGTTACCAACTTCACGATCTTAAACTACGAAGATAAGCGAGATCAGGAAGCATTGAACGAAGGTCGGCTGACAGACCAGGTTGGTTATTTCAATGTAGGACTTGCAGATTACAATGGACGTACATCGACTCCATCTGAGGCGAGAAAGGATGTAAACAAATCTGACATCTGGGCAGAAGTAAATGCGGAAACAGAGATCAGAAACCGCCATAAAGTAGACAAGAACTTATTGGAAACACCTATTACAATGGAATATGGTGACTATCTGCTGAAATTCGGTAACCGATCTCTGGCAGAAGGCTACAATATAGACTTTACCTTTAACCTGGAAAAAGAAGTAGATGATGAACATCAGGGAGCCGCAGCAGGAAGCAAGGTAGATGGCTTTATGACAGAAGGCATCCGCATCAGCAAGAAGCTTCTGGAAGCAGGAGAACAGCCTTATGTGCGGGATGATATCAGCGCAGATAAACAGCCGATTACGAAAAATCCGGCACCTATGCTGACCATCACCTATGCGGATGGTACGAAAAAAACCTATACATTAGCAGACCTGCAGGGAATGGTAACGGACACAGAGGCAAAGCTGAAAGACACCATCAATCCTCACAATGAGTACCTTGACAATTCTGTGTATATCAATCTTCGCGACAGTGAAGGAAAAGCAGTACAGATCACCAAGATCAAGCTTTCCTATAGTTCTTTCTATGGAAAAGATGTATTGGAAAAGCTGCCAGAGGGCGAAAAAGAAGATCCGACGAAAAATCCTCAGGATGACCAGTGGATGCGTATATATGGTACCAGCCCGAATATCTGTACGGCAACAGGAACAGTGGACTATAATGTATCTGGATGGAAAAACCGTATTACTGGCCAGATCGTATCAGACGATAAAAATATTTATGGCGGTACAGATAAGGGCGCTTTGCAGTTTGTTATGGCAAAGCCAACCATAGATATCAATGTTGTATGGCACGATGATGATACAAAGAAGGATTACGCATCCAAGCAGCAGCCAGTACCTTATCAGCAGCCATTCTGGTATGACATAACACTGGGCAATGATTCCAGCGCCATCCTTTTTGCAGGACATGTAAATCTGGAATTTGATATGAACCAAAACAGCGAGACTCCTTATGATGAGCTGAAACATAAAGGCTTTGTCATGGACTACCTGGAACTGGATATGAGCCATATCAAGGATGCAGTATCTACGGATTACTGGGCTAATCTGGATGGTATTGATTTCTATGATGTTGAGGATGAGGGAGAAAAAGCAACACCGAAAGTCAGCCTTACCTGGTCAGATGTAGAAAAATATGTTGATCCAAATACCCATATTCTGAAACT
>JBNMGK010000062.1:0-10770 GCA_050872205.1 Enterocloster sp. | reverse complement strand
GAAGTGATCCACGGGGATTATGGCCGCTGGGTGAACCCGGAAATGCTTCATTCTGTTACTAACTACGAGCTGCACAAGAGCATTTACTCTGGCTTTAATGACCATAACTTCTTTGAGATCGCACATAACGTGCGCCGTCTGGAAGCCATTGGAAGACAGCTTTATACCTTCCTTGACAACCACGATGAAGACCGTATTGCCAGCAAATTAAAGGTAAAAGAGCATCTGTATCCTGTATACACCTGTTTAATGACTCTTCCGGGAATCCCGTCAATTTACTACGGCGGTGAATGGGGAACAGAAGGAAAACGTACTTCCACCTGTGATGATGACCTGCGTCCCTGCATTCCGGCTGAAAAGATCCCGGAATTAAACTGTGAGCTTACGGATTTCATTTCCAGACTTGGAAAGATCCATGAAGAAAATGAAGAACTGCACACTGGAAAATACCAGGAACTGCTTCTTACCAACAGACAGTATGCCTACGCAAGGTGGGGAAATAACAGTCTGATCATCACTGCTTTAAATAATGATGACAACGAAGCTACATTAAACATCCCGGTTCCGATCCAGGCACAGACAGCTGTAAATCTTTTAAACAGCGATCATGAAATCGGCGAAAATAAAGTTCTGCCTGTACAAAATGGCAGACTGGAAATTAAATTAAAGGGCAACTGGGGTGCTGTCCTTAAAATTAAGGGGGAAAATTAATATGACAACGAAAAAGCAGGCGGGCCAGACAAAAAAAGCCACATCGGCCACAGCCCATAAAACCACCAGAAGAAGCACAGGAGCAAAAACCACAGCGAAAACCGCTTCTTCCAGAAGCACTGCTGCAAAATCTGAAACAGCAAAAAAAGCATCTGGTTCTGCAGCAGCCAAAAAGAATACAGGAAACACCGGCCTGATCTCTGACTTAGACTGCTATTTATTTGGCGCGGGCACCCATTATGAAATCTACAAGAAGCTGGGCGCTCATCCTATGACCTACAAAGGCAAAAAAGGCATTTATTTTGGCGTATGGGCACCACATGCCCAGGCAGTACACCTGGTAGGCGACTTCAACGGCTGGAACCCGGAAGCCAATCCTATGACAAAAGTAGGACAGTCTGGCATCTGGGAGTATTTTAACGCAGGCATGCAGGTAGGCGAGCTTTATAAATTTGCCATTACCACTGATACAGGAAAGATCCTTTACAAGGCAGATCCCTTTGCCTTCAGCGCAGAATACCGCCCAGGCACTGCTTCTGTTACCGCAGATATCAGCGGATTTTCCTGGAATGACAGCGACTGGATCAGCAAGCGTTCCCAGTCAGATATGACAAAGCAGCCTATCAGTATCTACGAAGTCCACTTAGGTTCCTGGAAAAAGAAAAACCGGGAAGAAAAAGACGGATATTATACCTATATTGAAGCCGCCCATGAACTGGCTGCCTATGTAAAAGAAATGGGCTACACCCATGTAGAGCTTATGGGTATTGCAGAGCATCCATATGACGGCTCCTGGGGATACCAGGTAACTGGATATTTCGCTCCTACATCCCGCTATGGAAGCCCAAAAGACTTCATGTATTTTGTAAATTATTTACATAAAAATGGCATTGGCGTCATCCTTGACTGGGTTCCGGCTCATTTTCCAAAGGATGCCCATGGACTGGCTGATTTTGACGGACATCCTCTCTTTGAATACGAGGATCCCCGCAAGGGCGAACACCCGGACTGGGGCACCAAGGTCTTTGATTATGGCAAAAATGAAGTGAAAGACTTCCTGATCAGCAACGCCCTTTACTGGGTGGAAGAATACCATGTAGACGGCCTGCGTGTAGACGCTGTTGCTTCCATGCTCTATCTGGACTACGGCCGTGAACCAGGCCAGTGGGTGCCAAATAAGGACGGCGGAAACCAGAATTTAGAGGCTATCGAGTTCTTCAAGCACTTAAACACTGTTGTCCAGGGCCGCAACCACGGTGTTGCCATGATCGCAGAAGAATCCACTGCATGGCCAAAGGTGACAGAACACCCTGAAAATGACGGTCTTGGCTTTACCTTTAAGTGGAACATGGGCTGGATGCATGATTTCCTGGAATATATGAAATTAGACCCATATTTCCGCAAATACAACCACAACCGCATGACCTTCAGTCTCACCTATTTTACCAGTGAGAATTACATTTTAGTACTCTCTCATGACGAGGTAGTCCACCTGAAGTGTTCTATGATCAACAAGATGCCTGGTCTTGGAGAGGACAAGTTCTCCAACTTAAAAGCCGGTTATACCTTTATGTTAGGTCACCCGGGAAAGAAACTTCTGTTTATGGGACAGGACTTCGGCCAGTGGCATGAATGGGATGAAAAAGTCAGCCTTGACTGGTATTTAGCAGAAGAAGAAAGCCATAAAAAGCTGCAGGAATATGTCCGCGACCTTCTTCATATTTATAAGAAATATCCATGTCTGTACCAGCTTGACAATGACTGGAACGGCTTCCAGTGGATCAATGCAAATGACGGGGACCGCAGCATTTTCAGCTTTATCCGCAAGGATGAAACTGGCAGGAAAAACCTGCTGTTTGTAGTAAACTTCACACCAGTAGACCGCCCGGATTACCGTGTAGGTGTACCGAAGCGCTGCAAACTGTCACTCCTTTTAGACAATGTTCACGGCGCCTATAAGCCAAGCCAGTGCCCGACTTACACCTCTGTGAAGGGCGAATGTGACGGACAGCCGTATTCTATTTCTTATCCGTTAGGAGGGTATGGAACAGCGATCTTCCGTTTCTGATCACCATAAACCTCGATCCAGGCTTTTGTCTGGATCTGACTCGTGTGGCTTTCGCGCTTTGCGTACCAGGCACGCGCCCCCTGGCGCGTCCACCTCACTTGCTTCAACATTGGATAAAAAATAAAATTCGTTAATTTTTTATCAATTTCTTCTGTACTTTTGATCGTTCCTGTAGTAAAATAATAACCGTGCGGCAGTTTCTGCCGCAGCAGTACCGTATATAATGTGTGGAAGGAGAGTATGATTATGGCAAAAGAAATAATTTTCAGTAGTGCAAAAAAGACCGTTTATCGTGACGGGGATACTGCCATTAAGGAATTCTGTGAAGGATTTCCGAAAGCTGAGGTTTTAAACGAAGCATTATGTAATGCAAGAGTTGAGACCATTGAAGCGCTCAATGTTCCAAAGGTTTTAGGGGTAACAGTAACTGACGGAAAGTGGTCCATTATCAAGGAATATGTACCAGGTAAGACCTTAGAGCAGCTGATGGATGAAAATCCGGATAAGCTGGATGAGTACATGTCCCAAATGGTAGATCTGCAGCTGTTGATCCACAGCCAGGCTTGCCCGCTGCTCAACAAACTGAAAGAAAAGACCATTCGTTCCTTAAAATCCGTGGAACAGCTGGATGAAAGCACACGTTATGAGCTTTTGACCAGACTGGACGGAATGCCAAAACACACCAAGCTCTGCCACGGTGATTTCAATCCATCCAACATCATTGTTGGGGACGATGGAAAGCTCTATGTAATTGACTGGGTACATGCTTCCCAGGGCAATGCAAGTGCCGATGTGGCAAGAACCTACCTTCTGCTCAGCTTAAAGGACAAAAAGAAAGCAGAGCTGTACATGGATCTGTTCTGTGAAAAGACAGGTACAGAAAAACGCTATGTACAGGGCTGGCTTCCAATCGTAGCAGCCGCACAGCTGGCTTATAAGCGTCCAGAAGAGAAGGATCTGTTAGAGAGCTGGATCAATGTATTTGAGTATCAATAAAATCTATTTACACATTGAAGCAGAGCCGCTGATCAGCAGCGGACTGCAAATTTACGGTCAGAAAAAGACAGGCCCCATGTGAGCCTGTCTTTTTTATAACAATGTTTTATTTATATTATCTGTAAACTTAAGCATTTGCTTTCTTCAAAAGCTGTTTTGCGAAACGGCATCCTGTAGGTGTTGCAGCACAGCCGCCTAAAGCCGTTTCACGAAGCTCAGAAGGAAGCTTCTTTCCCACCTGATACATAGTATCAAGCATTTCATCAAACGGAATGATCTGAGGTACACCGCTTAATGCCATTTCTGCTGCGCACAGGGCGATGGAAACCCCGGCTGCATTGCGACTCTGACACGGACACTCTACCAACCCTCCAAGAGGATCGCAGACCAGACCTAAAAGATTCATTAACACAGTGGATGCCGCATTCAGGCATTCTTTTGGTGTTCCGTCCATTAATTCAACTGCAGCTGACGCTGCCATAGCAGAAGCAACCCCCACTTCCGCCTGACAACCGCCTACTGCACCTGCCACAGTAGCATTGCGCATAGCCAGATATCCAATGGCGCCTGCATTAAACAGGGCCTGGATCAGACGTTCCTCTGAAATATGGTATTCTTCCTGCAATGCCAGTAAAAGTCCCGGAACGATGCCGGAAGAGCCTGCAGTAGGGGCTGCTACGATCAGTCCCATAGAAGTATTTACCTCAAGAACTGCCATGGCATATGTAATCGCATTGGAAAGAACACCACCGCAGATGTCCTTTCCCGCGTTTTTATGTTTGCGCAGAAGCTTTGCTTCCCCGCCGATCAAACCGCCGATGGAGCGCTGAGGTCTGCGTATGGGGGTATAAGCCGATTCCCTCATGATATTCAGCGCGTTAGCCATTTTCTTCTCAACAGCCTCTGCACTGGTCTCACCTAATTCCATTTCCCTCTGTTTCATAACTTCTGATATGGAACAGTGATTTTTTTCACAGAGCATTAATAACTCTTCAGCATTTTTAAAATCCATTACAGCGATCTCCTGTTTTTCTGAAATTTCACCTTTATATTGTGTTCCCAAAACACATTATTTGTCTTCTGGTTTCGGATTCTTCTCGGACATTTTGATAAATCCGCCCTTGTACATTACATAAGCAAGGATAACGCTGGCAACCATACAGCCGATTACGATAAATCCCTCTTTTCCTAATAAAGAATAGAAATGGTTGATGATAACAACCAGTGCCATGGTAGGAACCAGGATCCAGGATTTATTCTTTGCATTATACTCCCCGCAGTCCTGGTTGATATTGCTTAATAACAGTCCGCCAAACAGAGCCGGAAGCAGGTATAAGCTTGCAGTCTGTACTGCATTACTCATTAAGATCGGCTTTAACGGAACCATTAACAGAACGCCGAATGCAACAATCACAGTGGTGATAATAGAAGAAACTGCAACTGCGATATTAGCAATGGTATCGCCCTCATCGGTTCCCTGAGCAGCATCTGTAAGAGACTGGGCATTTAAAACAACCGGGATCTTTAAGTTAGTAACATTTCCTGTCAGGAAAGTAATATAAGCGGAAGATCCAAGCATGGGTGTGTAACCTAATACTTCGGCAACGTTTGTTGGAAGGTAGATCGCCAGAAGACCTACACAAGCTGTTAATAATTTACCAATGTTTTCAGGCCATACATGAAAAGCGGTACTGATCACTGCCGGAATTCCTAACATAAAGCAGATACCAATGATAACACCGATCCGGCCCAGGCGGTGGATACTGTTCTCATATTTCTTATTCATCTTTGAAGTCCTCCTTAATTAACCAAGAATCTGGATCCAGAGCAGGGAAGATGCCATTCCCAGGATCAGGGTAACTGCCATGATAAAACTTCTGTACCAGTTGATCTTTAATTTGTTTACGATCCATGTCTGGATAAAGGTCAGTACACATGCAGTGATGGCAACTGCTGCGAAAACCGGCCCTTTGATAATCTGGATCGGAAGGAAAGCTTCAATGATAGCCATGGACATTACACTTGTAAGCAGCGCACCTAACATACCGTTTTTGCTTCTTGCCTTTACCATGTTCTCCTGGATCCTTTTGCCAAACAGAAGAACACCGGTAATACCGCCAAGGATACAGATACTCATAACGAACATCAGGGTTCCTACAACTGTAGGATCGCCTGCTGCGTTTAATGCAGCAATGGACTCATATCCGGCACCGGTAGCTGCCATATCTGCAGCAACCAGCTCGTATGTTACAGAGCCTACAACAGACAGACGGAACCAGGACCACGGAACACCGATTACAGTTGCAAGGCTGAACAGACCGATCACAACGGAAATAGACGGTACAATGGTATAAATTGCGGAAGATACGATAGCTGTACGGATCTTTTCTTTTGTAATGCCGATTTCAAGTGCATGACGGTAAGATTTGCGCAGTGTAATAGCACAGAATAATAAAATGTATACAATAGCCGCACCTACCATTGCATAAAGCAGGGGGCTGTTCATGATCTCAATAAAAGTCATAATTGATTTACCTTCTCCTTCTCTTAAGTTCCTTATAAATTACATTCCTTCGCCTGGTTTTACATCATCTGGAAGAGGGGAAACATAAACACCGCCTGTTGTCTCTAAAAGCTCTTCTTTTGCGGTCTTTACTACTTCCGGATTCTCCCACACCTCTGCGCAGGCTCTTGCAATGGCACGGGCTACTGCAATACTTCCCTTATCACCAATAGAAGTGCCTACCTGAGCTGCAAACTGCCAGGTGTGAAGCCCGGTTCCTGGAATACTGGTGGTTCCTGCATACTGGCTGGTAGGCACGTTATAGCTCACATCTCCTACGTCTGTAGATGCAGTGTACTGTCTTTCCATGCTGCGCTCATCTACAGGCTCAACACAAGTAACTAACGGTCTTTTTGCAAACTCTTCTTCGCTGATTCCCTGCAGCTTTGCTCCCGTGCGGATAGCTTTTTCTCTTTCCTCAGGGCTTAAGATATCCAGGAAACGGCGGGCAATGGCAAATTCCTCTTCTGTAAAATCAGGTCCGCCCTCTGCAACAAAGGCATCAGAAAGGATACGGGAAGCAGTTGGGTTTGGAATATTGTCACTCATACCGCCTAAAACCTTAATATGAACCTGTGTTTCTGTCATCAGAGCTGCGCCCTGTGCGATCTTCTTTACACGCTCCAGGATAGCAGCACTGTCAGCCAGCCTTGGTGCTCTTACAAAATAAAGAAGGGAAGCATGATCCTGTACAATGTTTGGTGCATCGCCGCCTGCATCCAGGTATGCATAATGCACTCTTGCGCTGGAAATGATATGCTCACGAAGATAGTTCACACCAACATTCATTAATTCGCAGGCATCCAGAGCGCTGCGTCCTAATTCTGGTGCGCCGCCTGCATGGGAAGCAGTTCCCTTAAAATCAAAGCGGACTTTGTAATAACCAAGCGTACGTCCCCAAAGACAGGTACGATCCATTGGATGCCAGGTAAAGCACATGTCAAGACCTTCAAAGCAGCCTCTCTTTACCATAAAGCTCTTGCCAAATCCAGTTTCTTCTGCAGGACAGCCAAATACTTTTACAGTACCGGTCTTTCCTGTCTCTTTTAAATACTCCTTTGCAACAATGGCAGCACCAACGGTTCCGGCTGCCAGAGCGCTGTGACCGCAGGCATGTCCGTATGCTTTTCCTTCAATAGGGCATCTTTTCGTCTCGCCTGCTTTCTGGCTTAAGTTTGGCAGTGCGTCATATTCAGCCAGAATACCGATCACTGGTTTTCCGCTTCCATAAGTGCCTACAAACGCAGTCTCAATGTCCCCAATACCACGTTCCACCTGAAAGCCTTCTTTTTCCAGAAGTTCTTCCAGATAAGAAGCACTTTTCTGAACCTCGTAACCGTACTCTGCCAGATCAAAGATAGAATGCTGGATCTGGGCGATCTCGTCTGATTTTCTCTCAGCGATCTCATGGATCTTCTTTGTCTCGTACATGATTATTCCCTCCTAAATCAATGTAATTAAAAGCTTTATGAAAGCTGCTGTTTCTGGATCAGCATAACTTCCTGAACAAATGGATTTTTCCGGATCGCACCGGTGACTCCTTCCGGTAAAATTCCATCCGATTCTACGATACTGTAAGCCATCTGTCCCTTTGCCGTGCGGAACAGCTTCATAAAAGCAATGTTCACGTTCTGGTCGCTGAGACATTTTGTAATATGGGCGATCACACCTGGCTTGTCATAGTGGATCACGATCAGTGTGCTGTATTCCCCTGAGAAATTAACCTCTACCTGGTTGATCCGGCTGATGCGGATCTTTCCTCCGCCAACAGACTCGCCCCGGACAGACATTTTCTGGCCTTCTGTATTGACCATATCAATATCCACTGTATTGGGATAAATATCTGTTTCCGTTTCATTTACCTGAAAATGAAATTTAAGGCCCTGCTTTTTTGCTATCTCAAAGGAATTTGGTATTCTCTGGTCATCTGTGGAAAATCCCATGATCCCGCCTAACAGTGCCCGGTCTGTACCATGGCCCTGATGCGTGCGGGCAAAGGAACCATATAAAGTAAATGTAACCTCTTTTAAAGTACCCGGGATCATTTTCTGCGCCAGAAGCGCTATGGAACAGGCTCCCGCTGTATGTGAACTGGACGGTCCGATCATATTTGGACCAAGTACATCAAATACGCTAATAAGTGCCATAATACCCCCTCATTTTTTTAATAAACACTTAGTAAACTTACTCTTGATTTTTTACATGGCGTATTATATCATGCAGGTTAGGTAAAATCCAATTCAATAAATATATGTATTCGTTGAAAAATTTTCATAATAAAATCAATGACAGGAGGATATCCCAAATGGAATTTCGACAACTTCAAACCTTTATGATGATCGCTCAGACGGAAAGTTTCTCAAAAGCAGCGGATATTCTGGGATATTCCCAGTCTGCTGTTACAGTCCAGATACGACTGCTGGAAAAAGAGCTGGATACCCGTCTTTTTGAACGCATGGGGCGAAAGATCGCCCTTACTTCCCAGGGACAATGCCTGAGGGAACACGCAGGACGGATCTTTGAAGAAATGAACCAGACAGAAGCTGATATACGCCAGGAACAGGAGCTTCACTCCCCTCTTCATGTAGGCGTGATCGAATCCCTGTTTTTTACCAAGCTTCCTCCTATCCTGGGATATTTTCGCAAACATTACCCCAGAGTACCTTTAAAGCTTACTACGGGAACTCCAAAAGAACTGATCGAACATATGGAATGCAACCAATTAGACCTGATCTACATACTGGACCGACCCAGATATAACAACCACTGGTCAAAAGAACTGGAGAAAAAAGAGGATATTGTTTTTGTGGCAAATCCAGACCTGGAAATTGCCAAAAAACCGGAAGTGACTGTAGAAGAGCTATTGGGAAACCCATTTTTCCTTACAGAAAAAAACGAAAACTACCGGAAAGAGCTGGATCAGTTCCTGGAGACCAAAGAGATCGTCCTGACCCCCTCTCTTGAAAGCAGCAATACAGAATTTATTATCCGTATGATCCTGGAAAACGGCGGTATCTCTTATCTGCCTTATTTTGCAGTTGCCAAAGCGATTCAGACTGGAGAACTGACAGTTCTAAACGTAACTGATTATCAGTTAAGCATGTACCAGCAGATCTTTTATCACAAGAGTAAATGGAAAACCAAAGAAATGGACGAATTTATTCGTCTGGCGCAGTTAAACCGATCATAGGCTGACAGCAAAAAAGCTGAAAATACGTAATCTGTACGCATTTTCAGCTTTTTATACTTTATGTTTCTGTTTTATTGTTTCAGTTTTATATTTTTATTTTACATTCCGTCTCCCGGTTCAACTCCATCCGGGATCGGGGAAACATATACACCGCCGGTAGCTTCCAAAAGCTCTTCTTTTGCCTTCTTAACTACTTCCGGGTTCTCCCATACTTCTGCGCATGCTCTTCCAATGGCGCGGGCTACTGCAATACTTCCCTTGTCACCAATGGAAGTGCCTACCTGGGCTGCAAACTGCCAGGTGTGAAGGCCGGTTCCAGGAATACTGGTAGTTGCGGAATACTGGGTCGTAGGCACGATATAGCTTACATCTCCTACGTCTGTAGATGCAGTATACTGACGTTCCATAACACGGTCATCCACTGCCTCTACGCTGGTGATCAGCGGTCTCTTTGCAAATTCTTCCTCGCTGATGCCTTCTGCTTTTGCACCAGTCTTAATAGCCGCTTCTTTTGCCTCTGGGCTTAAAATATCTAAGAACTTACGGGCAATGGCAAAATCTTCCTCTGTAAAATCAGGTCCGCCCTCTGCCACAAAAGCATCAGAAAGAATGCGGGAAGCAGTTGGGTTTGGAAGGTTATCATGTAAACCGCCAAATACCTTGATATTTACGTCCGTTTCTGTCATCAGTGCTGCGCCCTGGGCGATCTTCTTTACACGGGCTAAAATAGCATCACAGTCTGACATCTTAGGCGCTCTGATAAAGTATAAAAGGGATGCATGGTCCTGTACAATGTTTGGTGCTTCGCCGCCTGCATCCAGATATGCATAGTGGACTCTGGCACTGGAAATAATGTGCTCTCTCAGGTAATTGACACCGACATTCATCAGCTCGCAGGCATCTAAAGCACTGCGGCCCAGTTCCGGCGCACCGCCTGCATGAGCGGTGATACCTTTAAAGTCAAAACGGACTTTATAGTAGGCAAGTGTGCGGCCCCAGAGAGTGGTATGATCCATTGGATGCCAGGTAAAGCACATGTCAAGGCCTTCAAAGCAGCCTCTTTTAACCATAAAACTCTTGCCGAAGCCGGTTTCCTCTGCCGGACAGCCAAAGATCTTTACCGTTCCTGTTTTTCCAGTCTCCTTTAAATACTCTTTGGCAATAATTGCCGCTCCAACAGTTCCTGCTGCCAGAGCGCTGTGTCCGCAGGCATGTCCGTATTTCCTTCCTTCAATGGGACGG
>JBNMGK010000497.1:0-1495 GCA_050872205.1 Enterocloster sp. | reverse complement strand
TACCTGTTAAGGTCATTCCCATAGTAATAAGTTCTGCTACTGGAAAAGCCATCCATACACCTGTCATTCCCCAAATGGCAGACATGGCAAAAGCACAAAGAAGAATCATAACAAAACCGCGGGAAATGGAAGCTGCAAAAGCCCACTTTACAGACTCCACCGCACTTAATATACCGGTTCCTACTATATTAATACCTGCAAAGAAGAAACCAATAAAGTAAAGCTTCAGGCCAAACTGGGCCATAGCTGCCAGTTCTTCGTTATGTTCATGATTAAAAATACCAGCAATGGGTTCAGACCACAGATAGATCACTCCATAGATACACACAGCTGTAATTGCCGCTGTCTTTAAACTAAGCCCTATTACCTGCCTTAAAGCCTTTCTATCTGCTTTTCCATAGAAGTTGCTAAGAAGGGGCTGGGAGCCCTGGGATACGCCGTTAAATAAAGCTACTGCCACCAGAGAGATATTGGCTACTACACCATAGGCGGCAACACCCGTATTTCCGGCCAGCCGTAATATGATCAGATTAAAAGCCGTGGTAATTACGCCGGAAGAAATCTCACCTACAAAAGCGGAAACTCCCACCTGACAGGAAAAAATAAGTCTCCTGAAAGAAGGAACCACCGGCAAAAAAGATACAGTGCATCTTTTTGAACGAAAATGCAGCTGACAGATCAAAATACCCACTACAGGTGAAAGAGCTGTTGCAAGAGCTGCTCCTGGCATAGCCAGACCAAGAGGGAACATAAGAACATAGTCGAATACAATATTAAACAGACTGCTAAACAAAGTTGCCATCATAGCGACCATAGGACTTCCATCATTTCGTACAAAGGCATTGCAGATGTGATTCCACATAAATAAAGGGGCAAATGTCATAAAAATACGGGTATAGCTTTTTCCTGTTGCTATGATCTGTTCATCTCCACCCATAAGCCCGATCACCTTATCCGGACAAAAGATCCCTGCTGCGATAAATACAAGGCTGATGATTCCTGCCCAGATCAAAGCATGAAAAAAGTAATATTCCGCATCTGGATTTTTCTTATTTCTCTCTACCACAAAACGAATGGCGGAACCTACACCGATCATGGCTCCAATGGCAAAGATCAGATTATATATAGGAAGTACCAGATTTAACGCTGTAATACCATCTGCTCCCACTGCTTTTGATATAAAATAGGTATCCGCAAGAATATACAAAGACATCCCCAGCATGCCTAACATATTCTGGGATACATAGCGGATAAACTGTTTTTTGATATCCATATAACTGCTTCTCCTCTTTTGCATTTTTTACACTGAATGGTATTATAGATGTTTTTTCTGATTCTGTAAATGACCATGGTATCAACAAACAAAAATACCGCAAAACAGGAAACATTTTACTGCCTGCTTTGCGGTAATAGATTTATATGCAGTTATTTACTTTAAAATAGGATTAAACTGCTGCCAGTGTCTTTCCTAATTCCTTACACTTAACTAATGCAT
>JBNMGK010000081.1:0-9007 GCA_050872205.1 Enterocloster sp. | reverse complement strand
GTCCCATACATATTTACATCATTCTCAAACCCTGAAGGATATTCATATGGTTTGTTTCTTGTTTGAGTCCCATACATATTTACATCATTCTCAAACTGATCATTGCCTTTCTCCTTTTTATTCAACGTTTGAGTCCCATACATATTTACATCATTCTCAAACGTACAAGATGACAACTATACGTTAAGAGTAGTTTGAGTCCCATACATATTTACATCATTCTCAAACCTCAAATTCAAAAATGAACTGCCTCATTAAGCAGAAATACAAGAAACTCAAACGGATATTAAAGTATTGAAACATTAATAAATTTCACAACCATCCTTATCAATTATATAATAAGATAATGAATCTGGAAAGTCTTTCTGATGATTTTCTATTAATAATAAAGCTATTTCATTATACGCTGCGGTCTCTAATATTTGAGAAAGCTGTGAATTATTTAAATAACTGCATAGATTAACGAAAATGATCAATTTCTTTTCTAATAATCCAGCCATTATTTTTATGTATTGTATAAGTTTTTCTAAAAATGTATCTCCGAATACAGCCAGACGGATTCCGGAAGCTTTCATAATATTGGTAATATCAATATTCAAATCTGCTTCAAGACAATATTCGCTTTCCTCTTCTATTTGGAAAAAATATTCCTGAAGGGAACTTAATATTTTTTGTGTCTGTATATACAGCATTTCTCCGCAAGCCAATTTTTCCAATTCCGTATATAGTTTTTTCTGTATACGTCGGTCATTTAAATCAATAGAAAATGGATCCGTTATAAGTTCAACTGATTTTGAAAGGGAAAGCTCCTGTTCTTTTTCTTGCAGTGATAAAATAAAGCTGCTCTCCTCTCCTGCCGTAATTGCCTTGTAGAGATTCTGGACATATTCCCTGAACTGCTCAGGAGATTCTATTATCCATAAGCATCCTTTATTAGGTTTGAGATACATTTGATATTCTAAATCTTTATGTACTAATCTTAAAGAAAACATCAAAGGATCACCAGCCTTTCATCACTGTTTAAAACTTCGCTTTTTACTTCACCAACGATCAGATCCATTTTGGCATATTGTTTTTCTGTTACGGTAAGTAACTGAACCAGTCCTTCTGGAGGTTTGTTTTTATGGACATGATCTACAATACTGTTTACTGCTGTTGTGTTAAGGGCAAGTTTACAGTATACGGATTCCTGAAGCATCATAAATCCGTTTTTGATCAGAAATTTGCGAAAATGTGTATATTCCCGCCTCTGTTCACTAGTAAGGACAGGTAAGTCAAAAAAGACAAGTATTCTCATAAACCTATAACTCAAATCTGTAAAATCGGATCAGGGAACTGTCATTCTCATTTAAAGCATCAAATACACTTTTACAATAAATCTTGATCGCATTGTTTACATACTGTTTGCGTCCACCAATTTCTATTTCCTGATTTAATGTATTAACCAGAAACATTTTTCCTTCATGATCAAGCTCTTCTATGGGATACATCATAATAACGGCCCTATCAATTAAAATACGAAAAGGTTCCATTAAATCAGAAGCCAGATTAAATTGGTTGAACATGTTATCATGAAAAAGACCAAGTTGTGTAATATAACCATTTGCAGTAATCTCTCTGGCAAAGGTAGAAAGCAAAATGCTATAACCATAATTTAATGCAGCATTAGTGGGATTTTCAGCAGTTCGTGTAAATTCCAGACCAAATAAAGCATTAAAGTAGACTTTTGCAGCGTGGCCTTCCCGGTTACTTTCATCATTCCAGTGTATTTCCTGTAAATAAGAATGAAGCAGTTTTGATTCATCCTTTCCTAGAAATTCCAATAGTTCTTTTTGCTTTCGTATTTTTTCAGTTACAATTTCCGTCCACACAGCTTCTTTGGTCTGTGTCCCCCATTGAATTTGGCTGCGTACTTTATTACTGGTATCATGGCTGCCATAATATCCTACAAGTTCTGATGAAGGATTTCTTTTTTCATCACAAAATATAACCTTGATCTTCCGTTTAGTTAATTCTGCCAGTAAACTGGTAGTAAGGGAAACGGCTGTGGACTCGATTAAAAGTGTGGATATTTCACTTAAATGAATTTTTACTATTTCTTCTGTGCGGACTACCAGGTAGCCAAGTTGATGATCCAACTTGGCTCTTCTGGAGATCACAACGATTCGCCAGCTCATAACTGATTTAAATTCAGTACCTGTTCATAAAGACCGGCAGGTGACTGATAAATGATCTGGATGCTTTTGCATTTTGTAATATCATTATTTAAGACCAAAATGCCCGCACTTCCTGGCCCACTAATAAGCTTTAGATTGGCAGAAGCACTCTGACATTGAAACATGTGTAAAATTTCCGAAAGTAAAATACATTTATCTTCCGATGATAACTGCTCAAAAACTTCTTTTTTATCTTCTAACGTTTTAATTTGAGCAGACAGACGGCTGCCATAAATAGTATTTTTCAGCTTATCCAGAAACTGATCATATAATTGTATTAAAGATTCATCTGTTAATTCATCCGAAGGGTAAATGCGTAATTCTTTGTTTTCCTTTCTTCTGGAAACATACTTTAATACTTTTTTTAACGTAGCAGTGTTCGTATCTGAAAGAAGTAATTGATTTGCATTTTTAAAGACCAATCGTTTTTCGGTTCTTCCTGACAACCATATATAAAATCCATCAATACAAAACAAGGAGTCAATTCGGATTTTAGAAAGCAATATTTCAGGTTCTTTTAATCCGTGTTCCTTTGTCATATAAGCTTTCATCGCAGTTGCATTCTTTTCTAACTGGTCTTTTAAACGTAAAGGTACAAACTCTACTGTACGGATAAGATTTCCTTTTTTATCTTTTGATTGCACTAGGGCAAAATAGGAACCAGTTTCTTTGTTATAACCGCCATATTTTTCTATATTTTTCAATCTGGAATCACTACTTTTAATAGGTACCTGCCCTTTCCCTTTCTTAAGAAGCTGTTGGTCAAATAAACCACCACCTACTTCATAACTTCTCCTGGTAACAATAATATTATTTTTCTTCATAACTTGTCTTACAACATTAATAGTTCCATTTTCTTCCGGTATCCAGGCAGCCTGTCCATTTCGTTCCACTACTCCCGCTGTAAACATTTTTTGTAAGTTGTAACTTCGTCCCGGATATTCTTTTACATACCACACGGCATTCTTAGTGAATTTTGTAAAATACACATTTCCAACCACAATATTCAAATACGCATCTTTAGCATGATGCAGATCATTCATCTCACGCACTTTGATAAAATGAAAATCCTGACGGAATTGTGATACAGTTTTTGCCTTTACATATACGATTTCTGTATTTGGTAAAAACTGCTTTAATATACTTGCAACTGCTTTTGTACTCTGTCTTGTTTCTACTAACTGCCTTGCAATAAATCCGGCTAGTTCTGAAGGCTCAAAGCCAGTGTTCCTGGTAAGACGATGATATTTCTCTTCAGAAATAAATTTCTTTTCCAGTAACATTTTCCAGAAAGATGCCTGCTTCCTTCGAATATCTTCTGCGATAGGGTAAATATCATCCTTATTCTCGTTGTATGTACGTTTAACGAGAACCCGATTATCCAGACTGTCATCCATTACCTTTGATTGAGGATAAATGTGATCAATATCATACTTCTGATTATTCCATAGATCGCTTAATTCAATCGGCTCTCCCGAGTACATACAACGCCCCATCTGGACGTAATATAAATACAGTTTATCTCCTCTCAGATCGGAATCATTTTTCTCATTCAATTCATTGATCCAGTCACGTTCTTCGTTTTTGCAACTTTGATATAACTCAACCAACTGTTTTTTACGCGATATAGTTCGCCCTGTATTTGATTTTTCACGGGCCATTTCAATGAAAATGCGTTTCGGTGCATGCTTTTTTACCTGACATAATTCTTTTATAATAAGAATGGTCTGCCATACCTGGCGTTTTACTGCCGGTGATAATGGCTGTTTATCAATCAGATTGTATGAAAGCGTTTGAGACTGTTCTCCATCTGCCTGGTTCTTTTTCTCAATAGCATCAGCAAAGGCGTATTTATCACTTAAAATCTGCATCAGATTATCATTCGTTTCCCAAAGTGTTCGTAGAATAGTCCAGTTCTCTCCTGTTTCTGGTGAAGGAACAGTTAGTTCATTTAAGAATGCAGCCGAAAGACGTCCCCAGCCCCTGTAAGGGAGATTACAAAGACTTTTTCTTTGCTTATCCGTCAGATCAGGAAATAATTTGGAAAGTCGTTTGCTCAACAAGCGTTTATCATCACCAAACAGTGTAATATTTAAAACCAGGATTTCCATATCATTTACATTAAGAGGGATTCCTGTGAGCTTTTCTTTAAAATCAAGATACGCAGTCAGAGAGCCTTTAAAATCCTCGTCAATACCTGTTATTTCAACCTCTTTTCCTGTAATGCCTTCCCGTACCAGATATTGCTTTAAGCTTTTCTGCGTTACTTTCCGTTTCTTCATGAAAAGATCTGTAAATATCTGCTGTTTCAAAGGAACTGAAATGGACTGCCCATCCAACCGAAGGTTATTTAATTCATTCAGTACCATAAAGCGACTGTATATAGGAGAATACTTCGGCAATACATCCTCTGCTGGCAGATAAGTACAATGGTTAGTCATTCGCTGGATAAAATGTTTTGCGCTTTCTTCTTCATCAACGATTTCTGAAAAATTCCATGGATAAATTGCTCCATCAGCTTTTCTCTGCATCCAGTTAGTACGTTCACCATTTTTTACAATACCATTTAAAGGCCCTACATAATAAGGAATGCGGAATGTAAGCAGAGAACGAAGCTTGTCTTTTTGCTCTTTTAACATGGGAATCCGATCAGCCAGATTATCTATGATCCTATCGAATTCATATAAATGAAGCTGATTTGGGATTACACTGTTATCCTTAGTAGTCTGTTTTGGAAGAAATGTTCCGCATTCTATTTCTGTTTTAAGAAATTCAGTTTTGATCTCGTCTGATATACGATCCAGTACATGTTTCTTTAGATAAGAATAAAAATCTTCTTTTGAACATAATTTACCTTCCAATGGCTGCTTTTTCCCATTTTTCTTCGTCATTCCAATATAGGCACTGTAATTTGCCAGTTTTTCACTGGTCTGTACAAACAGTTCTTTATAAGCAGTTGCAGGAAGATTTTCCTTAACCAGTTTTTTTAAATAAATCAGGTCATTGTGATGTTTTTCATATATCGCTACTTTTGCTTCTGAAATAGAGGAAAATCCTTTCAGTATATCAGCCAAAACAGCCCAGTCATAAACCGCTTTTAGAGCTTCTACAATGTGATAGCGTTCTCCAAGTGTACTTTGAAGAGCCTCAACATAATCATCATAGGAAGCGTCTGCAAAAGATATTTTGGGTTTTTCAGAATCATTTAAAAGATCATCATCTAAAAGATCGCTAAGCTTTGCAGTACCACCAGCCAGCAATGTATAAACAGCTTTTTCGCAGGCAGTTTTTCCATTGAATAATTGGATAAGTAAAGTTTTTTTTCGTGATTTCGTAAGCCGGCTGTCTTTTAATAAAAGCTCTGCTTTTTTTACTTGTTCTTCTGTAAAATTGTAATTAAAGGGGAGTTCTTCTGCCCGTAATGTATTAAACAGCTGTTCAAATACATTTTTAAAATTACGAATCTCCTCAATACTTCCAGAAAATAGAAAATGTCCTCTATGTTTTAGCATATGATGAAATGCCAGATATACAAGACGAATATCAGGTGTTGTTTCTGTTTCCATAAGCCATTTGCGCAGGTGATAGATAGTTGGAAACTGACGATGATAATCTTTATCTGTATAAGACCTATCTATAAACAGTGCATAAGGAAGCTCCGGTATACTGCCTTCTGAATTATGTTTATCCTCTGGCATATAGCGGCTTTCTTTTAAACGTTGGAAGAAACCATCATCTATTTTGTTTATTTCATCTATAAAAATCTGCTGTAAAAGGTTTAATCTCCAATTACGTCGTTGTAGTCTGCGACGTGAAGTACGAAATCCACGTCGTTCTTCGGCTGTTTTTGCAGTATCAAATAACCGGACACCCCATAAAGCTTTTCCATGGGAACGGAGAAGACGATAAGCGGGATCAGTGACTGCCCAGCCTACGGAACCACTTCCAAGGTCAAGTCCTACATAATAATCATCTGTCATGTAAATTAATACCCCCATATAATCATTTGTAAATGTTGTCTAAATGAAAATAAGCGTTCATTTCTATTAGACTAATTATAACATAAACGAGGGGGATGTAAAAGAAAATTATTCAAAATGCACAAAAAAGCTGTTAATTGTATAAAAAAAACTGCCCCTTTTTCAGGGGGCAGCTCTTCCACTCACTGTGGACCATGTTCTCATGGCGATTTGAATAAATTTTTATTTGAACTTATGATGTAAATTTAGTATGGACTAAACTTAATTTTAATATATCGTATATTTGCGTATTCGTCAATGCAATTATTACAAAATCGTCCTAAGCACTCCGCTTAAATATCCCATTGCCTGTTTTTCATCTGGTCCATCAGCGGTCAGTACCAGGCTGTCACCTTGTTTAGCCCCAAGGCTCATCAGAGAAAGGACATTTTTGCAGTCGGCTGCTCCTTTAGAACTTTCCAGTGTGATCTTACATTGGTATTCGGAGGCGGCACGACTCAGGCTCATGGCATTGGCTGCATGAAGTCCGTGATTTGTAGAAATAACGTATCGGCAGCTTATCATAATGGCATCTCTTCTTTCGCAATCATGTTTAATATTGTTTTTACGTAAATTGTTATTTATTTATCTTTGTAAAATATTTTAACATAGACATTTGGCAAATTCAATATTTGAATTATACTCCTGGACCAATAAGCTCTGTGTTTTTAGTATTTTCACCAGAGTCAGCATCTGTATTTCCTGCAGTTTCCTGGACACCAGGGCCTTTAGAAGAATCATCTGCCGTTGTTTCCGCCGCTTTTTCAGTTTCCTTTGGTTTTACTGTACCAGGACCGCCTTCAGAAGCACTGGTGGTCTCTTTTTCAGCTTTTGATTCGTCCAGTTTTTCAATGACAGCTGCAGTGCTCTCTTCTGCTTCCATCTCGTCAGCTGTTTCACTGGTTTCATCGATTACCTCTTCTGCTTCAGAACTTTCTGCAGCTGCGGTCTCTGCAGCCGTCTGGGCAGGCGCAGGAGCATTATTTTTACTGTTTCCAGATGACTGTCCCTTGCTGTCTGATTTACCTGAACCGGAGGAAGTTGGAGCAGCTTTTCCACCTTCATAAAAACCGGATTCCTCTGCAATATGGTCACTGATCTTCTTTACAGCAGAGGAAGGACTATATAAAGCCTCTTCTCCATAAAGGAACTGGTGCAGCGTAACTACATTGCTTTCCAATGTAACAGGGATAACACAGTCCATTTTTCCCATTTTCTTTGTCTTTTGGGCAAATGGGAATCCCGCAGTTTCGCCGATGTGATACTTGCTTATATTCTTTGCAAGAGGTAAAACATCATCAATTCCCACACTGGTAGAGATCTGTGGCAGGATCGCTTTTACCAGATTGGTACGGGTAGCCAGATCTGCCTGTTTTGCTTTTTCAAGAGCCAGGGAAATAACCTTTCTCTGACGTTCTGTACGCTGGAAATCCGTATCCATCAGACGCAGTCTGCAGTAAGCCACTGCCTGTACACCATCTAAATGATTTGGACCTGCACTTGCTAACTGGGTAGAGCCAATACCTGTAGAATTAACAGTTTCTGTAATAAAAGCATTGATATACTTAAATTCCGGCTGTGTGATATCAATATCTACGCCGCCTAAAACATTGATGGCCTGCGCGACTGCCTTCCAGTTAAAGGTAGCATAATCATCGATCTTCAGATCCAGGTTTTCTTCCAGGGCTGATACGGCCTGTTTGTGGCCGCCTTTGAAATAGGCTTCATTGATCTTGTGATAAGTTCCCTTGGAATCAATCTTTAAATAGGTGTCACGGTAAACACTTACCAGCTTTATATCACCGGTTTCCTGGTTAATGCTGCAGATCACCTGAACATCAGCCAATGCATTTTTTGTATTTCCGTCACGGCTGTCTACGCCAAATACTGCAATATTCCAGTAACCGGTGGCTCTGTGGATAAAGGTCCAGCCGCCATATACGCAGATCACAGCAAGCAGGCATAAAAGAATGGCTGGCCACTTGGCTTTTTTCCGTTTTCTGGAAGGTCTTCTGGAATTACCGGAACCATAACCAGTGGAATTATTGAAATCTGAGTTACCAGAACCAGTTCTACTTCTGGCTGCAGTTGGCTGTGCCACCTGACGTTTCGGTGCAGATGATCTTGAAGTTCTGCTTTCAAAAGCATTCTGTCGTCCTGCTCCATAGGAACCTGCAGAGTTTACCCTGCGGTTTTTGTGATTTTCATTTTCAAAGGGAACTTCTAAGCCGTCATAATCTGCATCGTAATCAGAATATCCTTTATCAGAGCCCTCGTAGTCGTAGTCCTCTTCCTCATAATAGTCATCATCGTATGTATGATCTACGGTTCTTGACTGTTTTGCAGTTGTCTTATATTCTGTTCTGGAAGGTGCAGTCCTTGAAGTTCTGGACTCAGGGCGCCTGCTCCGCTCTGTTCCCTGCCTGCGGGCCCGCAGACGCTGTAATTCATCATCTTCATTATTATTTTCATGTAAACGCATGATCTTACCTCATATTTGTCTTCTTTATATTTATCTTCTTTTTTCTAAGCCAACCATGATTATAACACACCATTTTTCCAAAATACAGTGTGAAAGTCTTACAGAAACATTAAGCAATCCCTGTAAAATGGCAGCAAAATTAAGAGTTGACGCATATTATGGATATGAGATATAATAATCTGGATTTGTTTTAGGAGGAAACAGATAGAAAATAGCAAAGCTATAGCGCCATGCACCTGGGCCGGGTCGTGAACAGTAATAAATTTTACTGCTGGAACAGGTTAACGAGG
>JBNMGK010000352.1:0-3051 GCA_050872205.1 Enterocloster sp. | reverse complement strand
TCTTCTGCTGCATAGCCTAAGAATTTCTCTACGTCTGCAGGATCAACTACCACTGCCATACGCTCCTGGGACTCGGAAATAGCGATCTCAGTACCGTCAAGACCTGCATATTTCTTCGGAACCTTATCCAGGTCGATCTGAAGGCCTGCTGCCAGCTCACCGATTGCAACAGATACACCGCCTGCGCCAAAGTCATTACACTTTTTAATAATAGAGCTTACTTCCGGACGGCGGAACATTCTCTGGATCTTACGCTCTGTAGGAGCATTTCCCTTCTGTACCTCTGCGCCGCACACTTCAATAGAAGCAGTGGTGTGTACCTTGGAAGAACCGGTTGCACCGCCAATACCGTCACGGCCGGTACGTCCGCCTAAAAGGATAATGATATCTCCTGGATCAGAAGTTAAACGCTTTACATATTTTCTTGGAGCAGCGCCCATAACAGCACCGATCTCCATTCTCTTAGCTACATAACCTGGATGATATAATTCTTTTACATAACCGGTTGCCAGACCGATCTGGTTTCCATAAGAGGAATATCCGGCAGCTGCGCTGGTAACAATCTTTCTCTGAGGAAGCTTGCCCTTTAAGGTCTCATTTAATGGCTTTGTAGGATCTGCTGCACCGGTAACACGCATTGCCTGATATACATAAGTACGGCCGGATAACGGATCACGGATGGCACCGCCGAGACAGGTAGCAGCGCCGCCGAATGGTTCGATCTCAGTTGGATGGTTGTGAGTCTCATTTTTAAAGTTTACCAGCCACTCTTCTGTCTTTCCATCGATCTCAACAGGAACTACGATGCTGCAGGCATTGATCTCATCAGACTCTTCCTGGTCTTCTAACTTGCCCTCACTGCGCAGCTTCTTCATTGCCATAAGAGCCAGGTCCATAAGGCATACATATTTGTCCTTGCGGTCCTTGTAGATCACTGCACGGTCAGCCAGGTATTTCTTATAAGTATCTTCAATTGGCTTCTTGTATTCACCCTCTGTAAAGGTCACATTTTTAAGCTCTGTGGAGAAAGTGGTGTGACGGCAGTGGTCAGACCAGTAAGTATCTAACACCCGGATCTCTGTTACAGTTGGATCTCTATGCTCTTCTCCAGCATAATACTGCTGTATATATAAGAAGTCTTTGAATGTCATTGCCAGATTTAAGGTGTCATATAATGCCTTTAATTCTTCTTCAGAAGCTTTTGCAAAGCCTTCAAAGCTCTTAATATCTTCCGGAACCTCAAATTCAGTTACCAAAGTCTTTGGCTTGTCCTCTTCTGCCTGACGGCTGTCTACCGGGTTGATACAGAAATGACGGATGGCATCTTCCTGAGCCAGAGTCAGCGGTGCTGTGATCACATAGGTGGTTGCTGTACGGATCACCGGCTCTTCATCTTCTTTTAAAAGCTTTACGCACTGCATGGCAGAGTCAGCTCTCTGGTCGAACTGTCCCGGCAGGTACTCAACGGAAAATACCAGATCTCCCGGATTCTTTGGAAATTCTTCTTCATAGACCTCATCTACAGGCGGCTCTGAGAAAATGGTTCCCAGTGCTTTCTTATAAGTATCTTCGGAAAGATTTTCAATATCATAACGGATCAGTACCCGTACACTTTTCACTCCGGTAATGCCAAGATAGCTTACTAATTCCTCTCTTAACTCTCCTGCTTTTACCGCATAATCAGGCTTTTTCTCTACAAAAATTCGTCTTACGCTCATTACAGACCTCCTGTGATTCATAGCTTTTAGCTTCTTCTGTGCCAGACCGCTTTCTAAGCGGCCCTGTTTGCCTGTTTAACTTTATCTTTTGCCTTTATCATAGCACAGATTATATAAATTAGTAAAATTAATATATTTAATTATTCTTATATGTGTTTCTTATAAATGTTCTATGTTCTATGAATGTTTTAAAAGTTCTGGTATGGCATGTAAAATTATGTTATACTAAAGAAAATGCGCAAATGTACGACGTGTTTAAATAAGAGAAATCATAGCAGGAGATACAAGAACATGAAAATCGGATTCGACAACGACAAATACCTTTCCATGCAGTCAGAGCACATTAAAGAGCGGATCGGACAGTTCGGTGACAAACTGTATCTGGAGTTCGGCGGCAAGCTTTTTGACGATTACCATGCATCCAGAGTTCTTCCAGGATTTGCACCAGACAGCAAGCTGCGTATGCTGCTTCAGTTAGCTGACCAGGCAGAAGTAGTCATCGTTATCAGCGCTGCTGATATTGAAAAAAGCAAGGTACGCCACGACCTGGGCATCACCTATGACGTAGATGTGCTCCGTCTGATCCAGGAATTCCAGGGAAAAGGCCTTTATGTAGGAAGCGTAGTCATTACCCAGTACAGCGGCCAGAGCGGCGCTGACCAGTTTAAGATGAAGCTGGAGCACATGGGCATCCGTGTATACCGCCACTACTGCATTGAAGGATATCCAAGCAATATCCCGCTGATCGTAAGTGATGAAGGTTACGGCAAAAATGACTATATCGAAACTTCCAGACCATTAGTTGTCATTACAGCTCCAGGACCAGGAAGCGGCAAAATGGCTACCTGCTTATCCCAGCTTTACCATGAAAATAAACGTGGCATCAAAGCCGGATACGCAAAGTTTGAGACCTTCCCAATCTGGAACCTTCCTTTAAAGCATCCGGTAAACCTGGCTTACGAAGCTGCTACTGCTGACTTAAATGACGTTAATATGATCGACCCATTCCATCTGGAAGCTTATGGAAAGACCACTGTCAACTACAACCGTGACGTGGATATCTTCCCTGTATTAAATGCTATTTTTGAAGGCATCTATGGTTCCAGTCCTTACAAATCTCCTACTGATATGGGCGTAAATATGGCCGGTTTCTGTATCTGCGATGATGAAGTATGCTGCGAAGCTTCCAAACAGGAGATCATCCGCCGTTACTATCAGGCATTAAACCGCCTTGCAAAAGAAGATGACAACTCTGACGAAGTTTACAAATTAAAACTGTTAATGAACCAGGCAAAGATCACTCCTGAAATGAGAAAAGTGGTTGGTCCATGCT
>JBNMGK010000481.1:0-1667 GCA_050872205.1 Enterocloster sp. | reverse complement strand
GTCTACAATACAGCCGCCTACTGTCATGGCATGTCCGTCCATATATTTGGTGGTACTGTGGGTAACAATATCTGCACCCCACTCAAAAGGACGGCAGTTAATAGGAGTTGCGAAGGTATTGTCTACGATCAGAGGTACCCCGTGTTCATGTGCTACCTTTGCAAACTTTTCAATATCAAGCACAGTTAAAGCCGGGTTTGCAATGGTCTCAGCAAACAATGCCTTTGTATTTGGACGGAAAGCTGCTGCCAGCTCCTCTTCTGTTGCATCCGGGCTTACCAGAGTGCATTCTACGCCCATTTTCGGGATCGTAACAGTAAACAGGTTGGTAGTTCCGCCATAGATCGCTGCAGAGCTGACTACATGGTCGCCTGCCTGGCATAAGTTCATCACAGCATAAAAGTTTGCTGCCTGTCCAGAAGAGGTAAGCATAGCGCCTGCGCCGCCTTCCAGCTCACAGATCTTTGCTGCTACTGCGTCATTGGTTGGATTTGCCAGTCTTGTATAAAAATATCCATTCTCCTCCAGGTCAAACAGACGTCCCATCTGCTCGCTGGTGGTGTATTTAAAGGTGGTACTCTGATAAATTGGAAGCTGTCTGGGCTCTCCATTCTTTGGCTGCCAGCCGCCCTGGATACAAATGGTATCTAATGATTGTTTCTTCTCCATGTTCCTTCTCCTTATGACTTTGATAAATTGGTATATTGCAGACTCAGGTTCTCGCGCTTACGCGCTTTACTGCCTGCTTACGCAGGCGGAACCTTCGTTAATGAGCTTGTAAAAAACAAATGCCGCTTTCAGCGTCGCTTGTTTTTTTCTGCGCTCATTACATTATAAATCACTCATGCAGGCGCTTCAACCAACCGTTTTGGTCTGTTAGTCACATAAAAAAACAAGTTTTGCGATTAGTAACCGCAAAACTTATTATATTGAATCATTATTTCGGATTTATTTATCCTGATCAGGAATTCACATACACATACACAATCCCGGACACCATCAGATAAAACCAGGTGGTAGGATTGGAAAACCAAGTGGTGAAGAAGGACAGCATCATGTACATGGCGATCTGGGCGTAGATCACATGGCCGGCTGGGCAGGTGAGTTTTCTTCTGAAACGCCCTAACAGATAGCAGACACCACCTAAAAGACCGCCGAAAAGTATCATTCCCACAACGCCAAAGTCATAAAAAGCATCATAAAACAGCGTTACTGTAGTCAGCTCTTCCTTGGTCACAAACAATGGAAAATCTGCCAGTGACGGGAAAATGAATTTAAGTCCTGTCAGTGCCCATAATGGGAACAGCCCCTTAAGTCCAAAGGAGAAATGTTTTAACTCCGCCGCCATACAGTTAAAATTATCATAGTTATTAGCAATGTACATATATGGCTGGGTGATAAAAATTGGCATATGACTGTTTTTCATTTCAAAAATGCCGTTTAAGTACTCTACACTATGGCTGCGAAGCACTGTTAAAGCTACATAAGCCGGGATCAGCGCCACAAGAAGCACGCCTACATAGATCAGGCTGAAGCTTCCTGTCATGGAAGTGTAGGTAAATACAGCCATTCCCACTGCCAGGATCAGCCGGAAACGGGATACACATAAAAGCGGGATCATCACTGCCACAATGTCACAGATCACTGCCAGCCAGAAGCCTTTGTAC
>JBNMGK010000177.1:0-5632 GCA_050872205.1 Enterocloster sp. | reverse complement strand
GTAACCATTATTGCCCTTACAGCCAGCAATTTTGATGAAGATGCAGATAACTGCCGCTTAAATGGTATGGATGAACATCTTCCAAAGCCTCTGGATGCAAGAAATCTGATCCGTGTGATCGAACGGTATCTGAATGCAGAAAATAAAGGACCGAAGGAGTAGGTAATTACTCCAACGGTCCTTTTTTATGTCTGTCTTTAACATTCCTGTGTATGAAATGCTTTCTTACGGAGTATCATCTTCGATGGTAGCAGTTTCTTTTACCGGTTCTACAGCAGCTTCTGCTGCCTGCTTCACATCAGCATCATCGGCTTCTGTAAGCGGCTCATTTTCTGCTGTTTCAGCTTCTTCCTCAGCCAGATCATCACTTGCATCTGCATTGACGGAAACAGAAATATCATCGTCTTCTTCAGAAGTTTTTTCAAAAGCTGGGGTGTGCTCTAAGCGTTCATAATCGTAGAGATCATCGTCATCTACATAATCATCATCCAGATAGCCCTCATCAGAAACAACATTTTTTGTTTTCACATTGTCCTCGTCTTCAAACAGGTCATCTTTTTTAGCCTTCATGGAGTGAAGGGCAATATGTGCAGTATCAACAGCAGCAGAAACTGCCTCATGTGCTGTATCGGAGAACAGGTTTCCTGCATCCTTTAATACATTTTTTGTGGCAGCGGCCATATCCTTGGCAGCTATTTTAAATTCATCCCTGCTGGAATTTAAAGAAATATAGTTACGGTTTAATTTGCGTGGATCAAAGGCTTCTTCCTGGGAAGTTTCTGCCTCTTCATCCTCATCTTCTTCAAATTCACGGAAATCTTTATCAAGCTCTTTATGGTAGATCTTGTACTGGAGTACATAGGAAACACCTGCTGCAACAGCACCGGAAATAGCTGCAAATGCTACAAATTTTCCCAAACCTCTTTTAGCCATACAAATACCCCCTTCTTAAAGTTTTGTCTAAATTTATAGATTAGTATGCCTTATTCCTATATTGTAATACGAACATAAAAAAAAAGAAACTAAAATTGCAAAAAAATACAAAAGATTCACAAAGATGAGAGACAAAGTAAAAAAATTAGCACTCAGAACTTGACAGTGCTAACAATAGGTGCTATAACTTACATTGTGAGCGAAAGAAGCAGCGAAAATAAAAGCTGCAGGTAGAAAAATAAGAATGATGATCAAGGAGGAATCTAGTTATGAAGTTAGTTCCATTATTTGACAAAGTTGTATGAAAGCAGTTAGTTGCAGAAGAGACCACAGCATCCGGTATTGTTCTTCCAGGTGCAGCAAAAGAAAAACCACAGCAGGCAGAAGTTATCGCAGTAGGCCCAGGCGGTGTAGTTGACGGCAAGGAAGTTACCATGCAGGTTAAGGCTGGAGATAAGGTTATCTACTCTAAGTACTCAGGTACAGAAGTAGAGTTAGAGAAAGAAAAATACGTGATCGTAAAGCAGAGCGACATTTTAGCAGTTGTGAAATAATATAGATCATTTGGAGGTAAATAATCATGGCAAAGCAGATCAAATATGGTGTAGAAGCCCGCAAGGCACTGGAAGCAGGCGTAAATCAGTTAGCAGATACAGTTCGTGTAACCTTAGGACCGAAAGGACGTAACGTAGTTCTGGATAAATCTTTTGGTGCTCCATTAATTACAAACGATGGTGTTACCATTGCAAAAGAGATCGAACTGGCAGATCCATTTGAGAACATGGGCGCTCAGCTGATCAAGGAAGTTGCTTCCAAGACCAATGACGTAGCTGGTGATGGTACTACTACCGCAACTGTACTGGCACAGGCTATGGTAAACGAAGGTATGAAGAACCTGGCTGCAGGTGCTAACCCAATTATCTTAAGAAAAGGTATGAAGAAGGCAACTGACGCAGCTGTAGAAGCAATCAAGAAGATGAGCCAGCCAGTAGGCGGTAAGGCACAGATCGCAAGAGTAGCAGCTATCTCCGCTTCTGATGATGAAGTAGGAACCATGGTAGCAGATGCTATGGAAAAGGTTTCCAAGGACGGTGTTATCACCATTGAGGAATCCAAGACAATGAAGACAGAGCTTGACCTGGTAGAAGGTATGCAGTTTGACAGAGGTTATCTGTCTGCATATATGTGCACCGATATGGATAAGATGGAAGCAAATCTGGATGATCCATACATCCTGATCACAGATAAGAAGATCTCTAACATCCAGGAGATCCTGCCAATTCTTGAGCAGATCGTAAAGATGGGCGCAAGACTGCTGATCATCGCAGAAGATGTTGAAGGCGAAGCTCTTACAACCCTGATCGTAAACAAGTTAAGAGGTACTTTCAATGTAGTTGCTGTTAAGGCTCCTGGCTACGGCGACAGAAGAAAAGAAATGCTGCAGGATATCGCTATTTTAACTGGCGGTACTGTTATCTCCGAAGAAGTTGGTCTGGAATTAAAGGATGCAACTATGGAGCAGTTAGGACGTGCAAAATCTGTTAAGGTTCAGAAAGAAAACACAGTTATCGTTGACGGCAGCGGCAGCAAGGAAATGATCGCAGCAAGAGTTGCTCAGATCCGTAAGCAGATCGCTGAGACCACTTCTGATTTCGACAGAGAGAAATTACAGGAGCGTCTGGCTAAGTTAGCTGGTGGCGTAGCTGTTATCCGTGTAGGTGCTGCTACTGAGACCGAGATGAAGGAAGCAAAGCTGCGTATGGAAGATGCATTAAATGCAACCCGTGCAGCTGTTGAAGAAGGAATCATCGCAGGCGGCGGTTCTGCTTATGCACATGCTACTGCTGATGTTCAGAAGGTAGTTGATACTCTGGAAGGTGACGAGAAGACCGGTGCTAAGATCATCTTAAAGGCTCTGGAAGCTCCTCTGTTCCACATTGTAGCAAACGCAGGTCTGGAAGGCGCTGTTATCGTAAACAAGGTAAAAGAGTCCCCAGTTGGCGAAGGCTTTGATGCTTACAATGAGACCTTTGTAAACATGATTGAAGCAGGTATCCTGGATCCTGTTAAGGTTACAAGAAGCGCATTACAGAATGCAAACAGCGTTGCATCTACTTTACTGACCACTGAGTCTGTAGTAGCAACCATTAAGGAGCCAGCTCCAGCTGCTCCGGCTGCACCTGATATGGGCGGAATGTACTAATTAGAAATATAGCTTTTACAGCCCCGCTGTTCACTGTTAATCTTTGAACAGCGGGGCTTTTTGTTGTTAAAAAAGTGAAAAAATGCTCATTTTTCCAAAAACTTCCATTGATTTCAGGATGAAATCAGTTATAATAGAAAGGAAAACCTACTAAACAGGAGGGAAAAAGTGACAGATAAAGAATATAAATACATAGCAACTATTGCAGAATGTGGAAATATTACAAAAGCGGCAGAAAAACTGTTTATTGCCCAGCCGTCACTGACCCAATCCCTTCATCGCATTGAAGAAGATTATGGAGCCAGTTTTTTCTATCGCTGTCATGACGGTGTAAGGCTGACAGAAGCTGGAGAAAACTATATGGCTGCAGCCCATAAAATGCTGGCTGTTTATGAAGAATTAAAGAAAAATCTGACCAATGACCACAGCAATCAGGTAGGAAAGATCCAAATGGGGCTTGAGATCGGTCAGGCAGACTGTATTTTAACAGGCTTTTTAAAGATCTATAAGAGAAGATACCCCAATGTAGATCTGCGTATTATAGAACGCCCTTCTATCCAGCTTCAGAAAATGGCAGTAGATACCAGTCTGGATGTTACTCTGCTCCATTATCCTTTTGTAAATGAAAAGCTGGCCTATATCCCGGTGGCTGAAGATGAGTTGGTTCTGGCAGTAAGCCGGGCTGCGCTTCCAGAAGAAAAAAGAGACAGTACAGAGATGCTTACAGTAGACCAGGCATTTATGCAGCAGCAAAGCTTTCTGATGCCTACTTCTGATCAGCAGCTTCGTACAGCTGCGGAAAACCTATGCAGTACAGCGGGGATCGAACCCAATATCAAATATACGGCAATGAATCTGTCTACCCTTCTGGCACTGGCATCAGAAGGCTTTGGAGCAGCCATTGTTCCGTTAAGTGTCTGTCAACGTTACCGGGCTGTGTATCCCTTAGTCTGTATGGCATTTCCCGCAGAATGGAATGCAAAATGGCAGTTAGTAGCCGCTTACAGAGAAGACGCAGGCATAGGTGAACTGTCCAGGGAACTGATCGAAGTCCTTCGTGAAAGCATGGGAGGCGGAGAATGAATACAGAACAGTTAAAATATTTTATGGAATTTGCTTTTTATGGCACAGCGGAGAAAACAGCGGCCCAGTTAGGCGTCAGCCGGTCCAGTGTCAGCCGCAACATAAAAAAGCTGGAAGAGGAACTGGGATGTAAACTGTTTACCACTGGAATACAGGGGATCGTTCTTACCAGAGAAGGAGATCTTTGTCTGAAATATGCCAGAAAAATATTAAGGATCGAAGATGACCTTCGTTTTGACGTTGCGGGAGCAGAACAGTACCATGGAAAGATTGACATTGCAATGGGAGCCAGCCGTTCTCAGGATACCCTTTTATATGTGCTTCCGGAATTTAACCGCAGATATCCCAATGTTTCAGTTCAGATCCATGAAATGTGTACCAGGGATATTTATAACTGGCTGTTGGAGCGGAGACTGGATTTTGCGGTTGTAAGCTTTGATGACATTCCGCAGGCCTTTCAATATGAGCATCTGATGACGGAGCGCCTGGTTCTGGTGGCGCCTATGGATGACCGCTTTGCCAAGAGTAATTGTTATTATAAAAACGGGAAAGCCTATGTGGACATAAAAAAGTTTAAAGATCAGTCCTTTATCCTGGGATATTCCACCCAGAGAAGCCGTGGAGTCAGCGATCAGTTATTTAAAAGTGCCGGTTTTGAACCACACATCATTTTAAGGACCAGCAACAACTTTAATGCCGCCATGCTGGCATATAGCGGTTTGGGATATACTCTGGTGCCGGAAAGCTGTACAGTCCGAAAGAAAAATTATGTACCCCACTATTTTCTGGAGCCAGAGGAAAAGATATCCTGGTCCATGGGGATCGCGTCCCTGACCAAAAATCCTCTTTCCCATGCCGCTCAGCAGCTGCGATTGCTGATACAGGAACTAATGGGAGATAAATAAGGCAAAAACAAGAAATGCCGACCTGCTTAAGAATATAAAGAAGGCCGGTATTTTTTTGTCTGTAAAGATGTAAGAAAGTTTCGAAAGTTCTGAGAGAAATACTGAAAAAAGTAATAACAAAAAAGATACCGTGCAAAAAAGCTATGACAAATTGCTAAAATGAATATTGGATTTTAACGCCTGAATATAGTAACTTTGTAATATAAAAGTTACAGGAAAGCAGGTGAGGAAAATTGGAAAAGCCTAAGACCATATCAGAACAGATGGCTGATTTTACTCTGGGACTTACCTTTGAGGATATCCCAAAAGAGGTGATCGACCACGGAAAGCTTCTTCTTACAGATACTTTCGGTGTGGCTATGGCGTGCCAGGAGTTGGAACATGCAAAAGCAGTAAGAAAGACAGTCCTGGAAATGAATTCCCAGAGGGTATGCAGCTTGTGGGGAACAGATGAAAAGGCTATGCTGGCAGATGCCATTCTTTATAATTCCTGTCTCATTCATGGTAT
>JBNMGK010000097.1:0-8577 GCA_050872205.1 Enterocloster sp. | reverse complement strand
TGCCGTCACCTTCGCCGTAATGCTTTTCTACATATTTAACTTTTGCATTCTTTCCAACGAAAAACCGGTGGATACCGTCATGTTCAGAGTCCTGATCACCGCAGTTGTGGATACCGCAGCCTGCTACGATCACTACGTCAGAGTCTTCACCAATATAAAAATCATTGTAAACCATTTCCTTTAAGCCACTGGCGCTGACTACTACCGGAATATGGACGCTTTCATGTTTTGTTCCCGGTTTGATCCTAATATCGATCCCCGGCTTATCTGTTTTAGTTGTAATATCAATGTTGGCTGTAGTGCTTCTTCCTGCCATTTTTCCGTTGGCACGGATATTGTAAGCGCCTTCCGGCACTCCGTGAAGGTCAGCTACTTCTGCAAGAAGTCTTTCCTGGATCTGATCCATAATTACTGCTCCTCCTTTCCGTCACTGCCTGAAAAACCGGAACAGACACCTACTGCTGCTGCGGTTCCCATGATCTGAGGCATGATCTCTTCTCTGGTTCCCTGATTTACGATCTTGCCGTCTGCGATCACAACGATCTCATCTGCAATATTTAAAATACGCTCCTGATGAGAGATAATAAGGATAGAGCCATTATTATTCTTTCTCATACGCTCAAATACCTGGATCAGGTTCTGGAAGCTCCAGAGATCGATCCCTGCTTCTGGTTCATCAAATACAGAAAGCTTTGCATTTCTGGCAATAACAGTGGCAATCTCGATCCTCTTTAACTCACCGCCGGAAAGGCTTGCGTTGATCTCACGGTTAATATAATCTTTTGCGCAAAGTCCTACTTCCGATAAATACTGACAGGCTTCAGCTGCTGACAGCTTCTCTCCAGATGCCAGGCGCAGAAGGTCTAATACCTGGACGCCCTTGAAGCGGACCGGCTGCTGAAATGCAAAACTGATGCCCATTCTTGCTCTTTCTGTAATATTCTTCTCTGTAATATCTTCCCCGTCAAAGAAGATCTGGCCCCCTGTCGGGCGCTCAATTCCCATGATCAGCTTGGCTGTAGTGGATTTTCCACCACCGTTTGGTCCTGTAATGACTACAAATTTGCCATCATTTACCTTCAGGCTGATGTCTTTTATAATTCCTTTTTCTCCCTTGTCATCGTTTACTTCAAAGGAGAGATGTTTCAGTTCCAGCATCTGCTGTACCCCACCTTTCTTTTTCTAATAATAATTCTCCACATATCTTCTCCTGAATATCCGGAAAATTTCCTGGTATGCAAAAACAGGAAGCCAGTTTCCTGACCTCCTGCTTATATCCTGCAGAAGAAGGGAGTCGAACCCTCAAGGTATTACTACCACACGGACCTGAACCGTGCGCGTCTGCCAATTCCGCCACTTCTGCATCTCTGCGTTGCTGTTCTCTCAAGCAACGTAGATGATTATATCGTAAGATAGATTATTTGTCAACAGTATTTTTAAATTTTTTGAAAAGTTTTAATTTCTGGAATTATTTGTGTTTTGTGTGAGATTTGTTCAATTCCCTTTTTATTTATTTTTCCCGTCAAGAATATCCACAATGGTCTTCTCTGTTCCTGTCATACCAGGTGATGCGATCAGGCCCATATTGTGCATAGTCTCTTCCGGGGTTGCACCGTTAATGCCGTGGGCATTGTAAATATATACGCCATCCATAGCCAACTCTACAGAGTCAAAGGCTGCGTCTACTGCCACAATGCCCTTCATGGTACATCCCTGGTTGCCGCCGTCACAGATCATACCTGTAATACTGCTTGCCATGTTGTTGATGACCTTTTCCATGGTCTCTGCTCCGGCGCCTTTTAACCATGCCAAAGCACAGGCCATTCCTGTTCCTGCTGCAATGGCGCAGCCACAGAATGCAGACAGCTTGCCGGAGTATTCCTTGATGTACATACATACAAGATAGCTTAATGCAGTTGCCCTGAGAAGCTGCTCATCTGTGTAATTATTGATCTTGTATACAGCGTACAGCGGCATGGTAGCGATAATGCCATGGGCACCGGAACCTGTGATACTCATAGCCGGTTTGGAAAGTCCGATGACTCTGGCTTCGATTGCTCCATTGCAGAATAAAGAAGCTGTCTTTCTCTCATCCTCTGATACCAGAACGCCCCCATTTTTCTTTAACAGATATGGGCCATAGGTGGTCTTGGGGCTCTTTAAGCCTTCCTGAAGCAGTTCATAGTTTACTTTATAGGCTTCTTTGATAAACTCTAATTCCTCTGCCGGAACAGTATTTACATACTCTACCATCTGCGCCAGAGTATATTTGTGGATAAGTGGTACTTCTTCCCCGCTCTCCTGGGCTTCTTTTGCTTCTTTTTCAAATACTACCGTACCATTTTCTGTAATCTTTGTAATATTGGTATGGGCATCCTGAATGGTGACAACTGCCTCTGAAGTCTCACCTGTTACAGTTGCTTCAATAAAAATACGGCTGGTAATGCTGCTCATGGAAACGGAGATCATTCCCGCTTTGATCATCTCACCTGCAGCGTCTTCCTCTGCCTTTCCAATGCCTTCCAGACATTCCAGACCCTTCTTTGGATCTGCGGCAATGGCACCTAAAGCAGCTGCATAATAGTTTCCCACCTCACTGGTTCCTGGGATACCACAGGTAAAGGCATTTTTATACATACCACTGTTTAATCTTAAATTGACCTTTTTTACATCGCCTTTCATATGAGCTTTTGCAGTAGATACGGCAAAGGCAATGGCTCCAGGCTCTGTAACACCAAGAGCTGGTTTCATATCACTTTTTATCAGTTCTGTTAATGCATGCATTTTATTTTCTCCTAAATTCTATTATCCAACCCTTTTGGCAAAAAAAGATACTGCAAAATGTTGTTCTCATTTCACAGCATCCCCCTTTACACGCTTTCTCTGATTACTTTAAAACTTCAGCCAGATCTAAGGTCTTTGTTCCATCTTCTTTTACAAAGCATGGGATTCCAAGACGCTCTGTTCCGCGGATTTCTGCGTACAGATCAGAGGTATCACGCAGGTTTAAGTATGCCTTAAGATCTGCATGGCAGGATAAAATGTCCTTAAAATCCACTTCAGCACCTGCTGCAGCCAGCTGCTGTAAAGCATAAAGAGTGTCTGGGCAAAGATGACTTCCGATTACTGTAACTTTCATTGTGATTTCTCCTTCGTCTTTTATGTGTTTTTTATATTGTATATACTCACGAGCCCCGCGCTGGCACGCTTATCTGCCTGCTTACGCAGGCGGCTCGTTCGTTAAATGGTTTATCCATTTATTTTTTTGCTGATCCAGTCTTTACCTTCTACAAGACGTGTGATCATCATAGAAGCAACAGCGTCACCAGCTGCATTTAAGCAGGTTGCCATCGGGTCTACTAAGAAACCGATTGTTGCGATCAGTGGGAATGCTTCTCCTGGGAAACCAAACAGGCTGACAATGAGCATTTCGCCTACAAGGCCGCCACCTGGAGCACCAGATAATACGAATGCACTTAAAACAGCTACTGCGATCGCCATTGCATAAGTTCCAACACCTGTAAACTGCATGTTGAATACGCCGTACAGGAAAGCGATCTTTGTAATTGCAGATAATACAGAACCGTCCATATGCATGGTAGCACCCATAGGAAGAACGATGTTGCTGATGTCGTGAGGTACGCCCATCTTGTCACATGCTTCCTGGTTTACAGGAATAGTTGCACAGGAGCTCTGGGTTGCAAATGCGGTGATGGCCGGGTTGAAGATGTTTTTTGCCATAGCCTTTACGCCCTTCTTTCCGCCTGCAAAATAAGCATATAACGGGAAGAATACAACGCCATAAACAATACACATTGGATAGTAGATCAGCATGCAGCGGCCGTAGTCACCGATCAGCTGAGGACCAAATTCACCTACCAGGTTTGCAAAGTATGCGCCAAGGCCGATTGGAGCAAATTTCATGATCATGTCAACGATCTTCATGATGATATCGTTTAAGTTAGCCATCATCTTACCAAATGGGCTTTCCTGTCCGCCGCATTTAGCAACTGCAAGGCCGGTAAAGATTGCTGCGATAATGATCGGAAGCATGTTCTTTCTGCTCATCAGACCATTAAAATCGCTTACAGTCAGCGTATTTACGATCATATCGCTTACACTTGACATTTCACCCATTTCGCTGCTTGCCATTTCAATGGTGGTGTTTGCTGCTGGTGGGAATACATTTACAACTACCAGTACCAGAACAGATGCGATCAGTCCGGTTACGATAAATACACCGATCAGAGAACCAAGGATCTTTCCTAAACGGTTCATATTTAACATACTTCCTACTGCATTAACAATAGAAACAAAAACCATTGGTACTACTACGGTAAATAACAGGTTGATAAAGATATCACCAACAGGTGCAAGTACAGTTGCCTTCTCTCCTAAGATAGCGCCAAGAATGGCTCCTAAAATAATACCACCTAAAAGGATCAGCGGGAAGCGGTAGCTTTCCCAGATTTTCTTCTTGTCCATAATTTCCCCCAAAATTATCTTATTTTGTATTATTGTGTATTATTTTATAAATACTACATTTATTTGTTCAGTGCGTCTACTGCATCCTTTAACTGTCCCATAGCTTTTTCCAGTACGCTGCGTGGGCATGCTACGTTCAGACGCATAAATCCGGTCAGGCTTCTTCCGAAGGTATATCCTTCATTTAATCCGATCTTAGCCTTCTCGATCATGAACTTCTTTAATTCTTCGTTGCTCATTCCCAGTTCACGGCAGTCTAACCATACAAGGTAGGTTGCATCCGGAATGTTTGGCTTGATCTGAGGAATGTTCTTTTCGCAGTATTCCTTAACGAAGTCAAAGTTAGCAGACAGATAAGGAAGTAACTGGTCTAACCACTCACGGCCTTCTCTGTAAGCAGTCTCAATAGCAACAGAACTGAATGCGTTGTTTCTGTGGATATCCATTGCGCTCCAGTAACGGTCAAAATCTGCCTTCATTCTCAGGTTCGGGAAAATGGTGGTAGATGCCTGAAGACCAGCCAGATTGAAGGTCTTTGTTACAGAAACACAGGTTACTACATAATCATGGATCTCTTTGGAAATAGTAGCGGTTCTGGTGTGCTTCTTTCCGTGGAAGATCAGGTCGGAATGGATCTCGTCAGAGATGAGCATTACGCCATTTTCCATACAGATCTTAGCCATTTTTTCCAGATCTTCTTTATCCCATACAAGACCTAATGGGTTGTGAGGATTGCACAGTAAGAATACTTTACATTCTTTTACCTTGCGCTCAAAATCCTCATAATCTACATGCCAGCTTCCGTTTTCTTCTACCAGAGGATTTTCTACTACTACACGGCCAATTGCCTCTGGAATATCATAAAATTCGGAATATACAGGAGTCTGGATCAGGATCTTGTCTCCTGGCATGGTGTAGATCTTCATGAGAGCTGCCATAGTCTGAACAACACCAAGGCACCAGCTCATGTGGGAAGTTTCCGGCTTCCATCCATAATATTTCTCTTCCCATTCCTGTACTGCTTCAAAATAGCTTGCAGGTCTGGAAGTATATCCCCAGATACCTTCTTCTGCTTTCTTTTTGCAGGCATCAATGATCGGCTGAGCAGTTCTGAAATCCATATCAGCGACCCATAACGGAATCACATCCTCGGTTCCGAACTTCTTGATTCTTTCATCATATTTAGAAGAACGGTTGTTGCTTCTGTCGATCACTTCATCAAAGTTGTACTTCATTGCTGTTTCGTATCCTTTCTTTCCCGTTTCCGGTTGATACTTATATATAAAGCAAGTTCCGTGCCAACTTTTATTTTTCCGTCTTTTTTATTGTTTTTTTGTGAAAACAAAGGTTTTTCTGCTTATTTCCCGGGTTTTTGGAAATAATTGGAAAATATAATTAAGCCATTTTTTGTTGTCCATTGGTTAATTGGTTGATTTTTATAAATATATTGGTTTTAAATGGTTGTAAAATTGGTTTTTAACCATTTTAGCAAACTATTTAAACCATTATATCTGTTCTTCCAGTTTTTTTAACCCATTTTCTGTAATACGGCTTCCGCCTCTTCCTTTTCCAACCTCTATAAGACCTTCTTCTGCCAGTTCATTTAACAGATCCCGCACCTGTTTCTGAGTCATAGGAATATGCTCCTGTTTCGCTGCCTCTAATATTTTCTCTCTTCCTGTTGTCTCGCCTGCTTTTAAGGCAAGTGCCAGCTGTTTTAATACAAACTGCTTTTTATCCATTAGAGCCGACTTTACCACATCCGCTGTATTGTCAGCTGCCGGCTTTCCTCCAACATCCAGTCCTGCTCCTACAAGCCGAGTCATAGTAGGCGGCAGGTCTGAGATCTCGATCACAGGCTTTGCCAGGTAATTAAAATATTCCACTGCATTTTGCAGCTCTCTGATATTGCCCGGCCATGGATGCCTGCGCAAAAAGTTCTTTACTTCTTCCGACAATGTAAAATCACCGCCCATTTTCCGCTTAAAATAGTCCAACAGCAGGAAAATGTCATCTTCCCTTTTCCTGAGAGGCGGTATTTCCACGGTCAGTGCATTTAAACGGTAATACAGGTCTTTCCGAAAACTTCCTTCCTGTATCTTTTCTTCCAGTGCCTCATTGGTAGCAGCCACAATCCGCACATCCACACGGATAATACTGCCGCCGCCTACACGCATGATCTCACCTTCCTGGAGAACTCGCAGAAGCTTTACCTGCATGGAAAGACTCATTCCTTCCACTTCATCTAAAAACAGCGTCCCCTGGTGGGCAAATTCAAACAGTCCGGGACGGCCGCCCTTTTTCGCTCCTGTAAAAGCCCCTTCTTCATAGCCAAAAAGCTCACTTTCCAGAAGATTTTCCGGCATGGCAGCCACATTAATAGCAATAAATGGACCTTCTGCCCGTCTGGAAGCCTGATGAAGGGCATGGGCCATCAATTCTTTTCCTGTACCTGTCTCACCAATGAGAAGGACCGGGCTGTCAGTTGCTGCCATTTTCCGCAAAATGTTTTTCGTTTCTGTGATCGCTGTGGAAGTGCCTATTACATCATCCAGTGTATATCTGGCATAATGGCCTTTCTGCATCAGCTGTCTTCGCAGGGCATTCTGGCGGGACTCCTGTTCATTAAACTTCTGAAGCATGGCAAAGGCACCGATGCAGTCCTCTTTCCGCACCACCGGCACTACTGCCAGGGAAACATTGGTTCCAAACAGACGGATCACCTTCTCAGGAACTGCCTTTTTCTCACGTAACACCTGATAAAAAGGAATATAGGGAAATACCTCTTCCCCTTTCTTTCCCATAGCCAGTTCTTCGGAAATGCGGGCGATCTGACAGGCCTTTTTATTGCATACGAACACATCTCCTGTTTCGTTTACACCGATCAGCCCCTCTGTCAGGCTTTCTGCCAGAATATGCATCTGGCTTTCCTGTCTGCGGCTTTTGGCATACATCAGGTCAAAGCTGTAGTGGTTAGAAGCCACCACTTTGGCATAATTCATAAAGCTTTCTGTTTCCGGCAGGTATTCCAGTCCCAGACGCAGAGCTATTTCCACCATCATTCCATAGGAACATGGTCTGTGGTCACAGTCGATTACTGTTTTTACAGAAGACGGCACAAAACGGGACTCACCAGGGGTTACTGCAATATCCACCTGCTCTTCTAAAACAGCACCTGGGTAATAAGGGATAAACTGCAAATGGTTTACTCCCAGGGAGCTTAACTGGGTAATGGCCTCTCTTGCCATATTGCTGGTCACATTGACAAACAATACCTTTGTTCCTCTTGGGATTTCCCACAGTTTTTTCAATGTTTCCCAGTAAAATGTAACCTCAATAGACATGACCTGACTGTCAATAGGCACATGGCGGGCCACTTCTTCCGCGGAACCATAGGCATCTGTAGATATGGCAAACAGATCTGCTCTTGGAAGCACTCCTGCTGCAGAACCATCTCTCACACTATATCCCACTACCTCTGCATATTCCCCGAAAAGGCCTTCTACTTCTTTTGTATAAGAAGCGCCGGCCAGAGGATCCAGCGCCACAACTGCGATTTTCTTCATCGTGTTTTATACCAACCCTTTATGTACTTTCAAACTAATTCCTTGGTTAAAAGATCGTTACCAGAAAAACGTATCTGTTTTTTCTTCTCCATTTATGATACCATTAATGTTATTCCTAAAACAACTGTTTTAATAGAAGCAAGTATATAACTTAAAATTTCGGAGGCATTTTATGACTTTTACATATAAAATCCCCTGTTTTGACCTGAAGCAGACTGCCGGGTCAGGACAGGTTTTCAGAATGATACCGGCACCTGGAAGGGCAGACACCTGGCAGATCATAAGCCAGGGACATGTTTGCTTCATCCGACAGGAAAATAACACTTTCTTTCTGGAACGTGAACCAGGATTTGAGGATTTCTGGAAGAACTATTTTGACATGGATACAGATTATGAGAAAATGATCGCATCCATCACGCCTGAGGATACATATTTACAGGCAGCTGCCCAGGCAGGAAAAGGCATCCGCATCCTGCGCCAGGATACCTGGGAAATGATCATTACTTTTGTGATCTCACAGCAAAAG